>JAFUVK010000053.1 GCA_017477555.1 Muribaculaceae bacterium | reverse complement strand
GTGCCCATGAAGCCCGAGAAGGCCACTGAGGCTCTCGACATCATGCGTCAGGAGGTGCCTGCCGCCGCCCAGAGCGTGGATGCAGCCACCCTGGCCGACATCAAGGCCGCCAACCTCAAGAACTACGACACGATGCTCAAGGAGAACGGATTCTGGATCAACGCCCTGCGCATGTACAATCTGCGCGGCATCGACATCGTCAACGGTTATCGCGAGGCAGTCAACGCCGTCACCCCGCAGCAGGTCAGCGACTTCATCAAGAAGATCATGGCCAGCGGCAACAAGATTGAGGTCGTGATGATGCCCGAAGAGTAATCTTCCTGCCTATAACATCAAAGCCCTGGCCATGCGCCAGGGCTTTGATGTTACACCGAAACTTAAAAAGTTTTCCACCCACATGACACGCAAGCTATCACTGACATTGTGCCTGGTGGCAGCCATCGCCATCGTGGCCGCCCCTATCAAGACAAAGCAAATAATGACAAGTGACTCACACAACATCATGGTCATCAGCGATATCCACCTGCTGGCACCCGAGCTGCATGACGTCGGAACCGCCGCACAGCGCTTGGCACAAGCCGACATGAAGATGACACTGATGAGCGACCTAATCATGCAGCGTGTGGTGGAGCAGGCCATCGAACGGCACACCCAACTGCTGCTCATCACCGGCGACCTGACCTACAACGGCGCCCGCGCCAGCCACCTGCGGCTAGCCACGCACCTATCACAGCTGCAGCAACATGGTGTGCGCGTGTTGGTCATACCGGGCAACCACGACATCAACTGCCCCAACGCTCGCAGCTACCACGGCACTAAAGCCGAGAGGGTCGAGACCGTGACACGCGACGAGTTCACACAAATCTATGCCGACTATGGCTACAGCGGCCACACGCGGCGCGACACGGCCTCGCTGAGCTATGCCTGCGAGCCGCTGCCGGGCGTGGTGGTGCTGGGCATCGACAGCAACCGCGACGAAGAGAACCGGCTGCTGCAGCGCGGCGACAGTGCCGATGTCTATCACAATGGTGGTCGTGTCAAGCCCGCAACGCTGCTGTGGCTGCGCGACCAAGCCACTGAGGCACGGAGCCAGGGCAAGTGCGTCATCGCCATGATGCACCACCACCTGCTCGAGCACATAGACGGCGAGGCGCGCTTCTTGCCCAACTATATCGTCGCCAACCACGACCAAGTGGCACAGACCATGGCCGAGTGCGGAGTGCGCGTGGTGCTCACCGGGCACCTCCACATCACCGACGCCGTGACCGACGGCACCCTTACCGACGTGGCCACCGGCTCGGCCTCCATGTGGCCCATGCCCGTGCGCTGGATGACCCTCGACACTAAGCAGGGGACACTGCAAGTGAGTACCACAGGCATCGAGCTGCCCGAGGCCATGCAGCAACAAGCCCGCGAGCGGGTGGAGCGTTCAACCACCATTCTGGCCGGGGTGATCGCCAACCGGCTGTGGGCGCGCATGCAGCCACAGTTGGACAAGATGAAACAGATGCTGGCCATGCAGGGAGTCGACACCGCCGCAATGCCACAAAGTGCGGCGCAGGCCACCGCTCTGATGCTGCGCCACATGCAGCAGCCACTGACCCAGAGTCTGCTGGCCGTGACGCATGGCGCTGAAGACCCACAGCAGGCACCGGCCATTATCGGGGCCATCAAGCAGGGTGTCCTGGGCATGGTGCAGGAGACGATGCCTGGCCAAGCACAGCTGATGGGACCGTTTCTGCTCGAGAATCTGTGGCCGCGCGTCGAGCCCATGGTGCGCAGCGCCCTCGAGGACCGAAACCGTGTGGGCACTCCCCAGGAGTCCATCACCCCCGATCACCGGCTGACCATCCCCCTCTGACCCACTCCATTATCACAATCTCACCCAAGCCCTGTCAGCTTATCGGCTGCAGGGCGCACCATCAATGTAGGCTTACGCCATCAATGTAGGGCTGCAAGCAACATTACCTCTTAGTCGAGGCGGACGGCACAGGGGTGCCGTCCCTACCTTACCCCCCTGCAGCCTTGGCCGTTCATGCCACCGCGCGGCGGAGGGGGGAAAACTTCGAATCGCTGAATGGTCACCGCGGGGCGGTGGTTATCTAAAAAAATACTAAAAGATGTGAGGTTTTGAAGCCTGTTTGCGGGATAATTGCTAAATTCGCAGTTCACTAACTTTTTCTTATTCTTACATTCACATGAAACCAGTCACCAGCATATTGCTCGCAATTGCGCTCATCTGCTATGTGTTTCTGCCATTTTACGAGATTTCATTTCAGGGCGGACTCACCGGATTCAGCTACACCGCGGGCACCATCACACAACGCTTCACCCTAGCCAATACGATATTCGTGCTGCTGCCGTTCATCACCTGCTTCAGCGCCATCGGGTTCAACACGCTCAAGAGCCGGTGGTGGGGCATCGTGGTGGCTGTGCTCATCGTGCTGGGTCTGTGGTTTCTGGACCGCACCGGACACTACCATGACATCGCCCTGCGGCATGCGCCCGACATCACCCCCAGCGAGGATGTGGGCGAGGGATTCTCAATCATCGGGTTGGGCATTGGCTACAAGGCATCGCTGGTGCTACTGGTGGCCTCGCTATGCTCGGCCATACTGTCGATGTTGCCATTCAAGTTCAACGAGCGCATTGAGCGTGCCGTGGACGAGCGCATCGACCACAGTCTGGAGGACATGCGCGCACTGGGACGGAGCATGAGCGAGTGGAACGAGCAGCACTTGCGCCACCCTCGCCGCACCACGCCACCGCCCATCGAGCCCACTCCCGGCGATGAGCCGGCTAGCGTCACCGCTCCCCAGTCCACACCCACCCCACCGCCTCTGGTCGACCCGGAGGACCCTTCACGCTTTATGCCCAAATAGATGCCACGCCTCGAACTCAACATACTGGGATGCGGCTCGGCCAAGCCCACGACGCGCCACCTGCCGTCGTGCCAGGTGCTCAACGTGCGCGACAACCTGCTGATGCTTGACTGCGGCGAGGGTGCGCAGGTGGCCATGGCCCGCCAACGGCTCAAATTCTCTCGACTGCGTCACATCTTCATCAGCCACCTGCATGGCGACCACTGGTTCGGTCTGCCGGGCCTATTGTCGACCCTGGCGCTGCACGAGATGACCGGCAGCCTGACGATACACATCTTTGCCGACGGCGCTCGTCTGCTGCGCGATGTGGCCAAGTATGCCTGCGGCGACGCTCCCTACGACTTGGAGTTGGATGTCATCGGCACCCAACCGGCGCGCATCTATGAAGACAACGCCATCACCGTCGACACCATCGCGCTCAACCACCGTGTGCCGGCAGTGGGCTTCATCATCCGCGAGAAGCCCAAGATGCGTCACATCAATCCCGACGCGGTGCTCCAGGCCTGCGTTCCCCACTGGGCGATGAACTCCCTGCGCCAAGGGCAGGACTATGTGAACGCCGATGGCGTGATTGTGCCCAACGAGCAGCTCACTACCGATGCCGACCCTAGCGTGAGCTATGCCTACTGCAGCGACACCCGCCCCAGCGCTCGCGTTGTCGAGGCCATCGGTGGTGTCGACTGGCTCTATCACGAGGCCACCTATGGCGACGAGTGCCAGAAGCAGGCTCATGCTCGCTACCATAGCACAGCCCGTGAGGCAGCCCAAGTGGCCCTTGATGCCGGTGTCAAGCACTTGATACTGGGACATTTTTCCAGCCGTTACTCCACCGAGACACCACTCCTGCAACAGGCACAAGAAGTGTTTGCCGACACGCGCCTGGCCCACGAGGGGATGGTGGTGGACCTGCTGCACTGAAAAAGTTACACATTTTAACAGACGCAAAGTGTTAAAATAGCGAAAGTTCGGTTAAAATACGCTCAACCACATGCTCTATAACATAAAAAAGTGCAACAAAGCATGAAAATGTTTTGAATTTATTTGAGCATACCGAGAAAAATTCGTTCCTTTGCAGTCTCATTTCGAGGAAATAAAGAATTAACATTAATATTAAAATTTACAACTATGACAGAGATTGCTGAAAGAGTAAAAGCGATTATCGTTGAGAATCTGGGCGTTAGTGACTCGGAAGTCACTCCCGAAGCTACATTTGCACAGGACCTGGGAGCCGATTCGCTCGACACCGTTGAGCTGATTATGAAGCTCGAGCAGGCTTTCGACATCAAGATTCCCGAGACAGAGTCGGAGAACATCCAGACTGTGGGCGACGCTATCGCCTATATCGAGAAGGCACTTGAGGCCTAAGCATCGCCTGACGAAGCACCACACCTTATTTATTAAAAAACACCTTTCCACAATACTCCCATATCTATGGAATTAAAGAGAGTAGTGGTAACAGGTCTTGGCGCCATCACCCCCATCGGTCTGGATGTCGAAACGGCATGGCAGAACGCACTGGCTGGAGTGAGCGGAGCGGGACCTATTACGCATTTCGATGCCTCGTTGTTCAAGACCCGCTTTGCCTGCGAGGTCAAGGGATTTGACGTGGCCAATTATCTGCTCAATCCGGGCGACCGCCGCGAGCTGAAGGATGTCAAGCGTACCGACTTGTACTCGCAGTATGCCATTGCGGCGGCCAAGCAGGCCATCGACGACAGCAAGCTGCTCGAGAGCGAGGTCGACCGCAACGACATTGGCGTGATTTTCGCCTCGGGTATTGGTGGACTGCACACGTTTGAAGACCAGGCAGGATACTATGCTAAGCACGAAGCAGAAGGACCGAACTACAGCCCATTCTTCATCCCCACGATGATTGCCGACATCGCTGCCGGACACATCTCGATGCGGTATGGACTGCGAGGACCAAACTTTGGCGTAGTTTCGGCCTGCGCCACATCGACCAATGCGATGATTGATGCATTCAACTACGTGCGTCTGGGCAAGGCCACCGCCATCGTCACCGGCGGCTCGGAGGCCTCGATCTTCCCTGCCGGCGTGGGAGGCTTCAACGCCATGAAGGCCATCAGCACTCGCAACGATAGCCCCGAGACTGCCTCGCGTCCATTCAGCAAGTCGCGCGACGGCTTTGTGATGGGCGAGGGTGGCGTGTGCCTGATCTTTGAAGAGCTCGAGCACGCACTGGCACGAGGAGCCAAGATTTATGGCGAGGTAATAGGTGGCGGCATGAGTGCCGACGCCTACCACATCACCGCATCTCACCCCGAGGGTCTGGGCGCATCGCTGGTGATGCAGCGTGCGCTTGACGATGCTGGCATCAAGCCCGAGGACGTCGACTACATCAACGTCCATGGCACCTCGACACCGGTGGGCGACCCCGGCGAAGCCCGTGCCATTGCCAACGTCTTCGGCGAGCATGCCTATCAGCTGAACATCAGCAGCACCAAGTCGATGACCGGCCACATGCTGGGTGCAACGGGTGCAATGGAGGCACTGTTCTGCCTGCTCGCGTGCCGCGACGACATCGTACCGCCCACCATCAACCATGAGGACGGCGACGAGGACGAGGCACTGGACTACCGCATGAACTTCACGTTCAACAAGGCTCAGAAGCGCACGGTCAATGTGGCACTGTCCAACACCTTCGGGTTTGGTGGACACAATGCCAGCATCATCGTCAGTAAGTACAAAGGCTAAAACCTTGGCACTGACGATGCGATGGCAAGCCTGACCAACCTCATATCACTCATAAAGCTCCTTTTCGTCAAGGATAAGGAGCTTTATGTTTATGTGCACGGTATCACAGGCTACTATCCACAAGACATCGAGCTGTACAAGCTCGCACTGGTGCACCGCAGCAAGCCCATCCAACTGCCCGATGGCCGCTGGACCAACAACGAGCGCCTAGAGTACCTGGGCGACGCAGTCCTGGACCTGGTGGTGGCCGACTATCTCTATGGCCAATTCCCACGTAAGCACGAAGGCTTCCTGACATCGACCAGGGCCAAGATTGTGCAGCGCGAAAGCCTTAACCGCGTGGGGCGCGCACTGCACCTCGATGCCCATGTGCGCGCGGCAACGCACAGCACATCGCACAACAGCTACATCAATGGAAATGCGCTCGAGGCGCTGATTGGAGCGTTCTATCTCGACCATGGCTTCAAGCGCAGCCGACGGTTTATCATCGACCGCATCATCAAGCAGCACTTCGACCTGGGCGAGCTGGTCAAGACCGAGCAGAACTTCAAGTCGCGCCTCATCGAGTGGACACAGAAATATCATGTGAGCATCGAGTATGCGCTGGTCGACACCGTCAACGACAGCGACAACAACCCAGTGTTCAAGACTGCCGTTATCATCGCCGGACAGTTTGCCGCCGATGGAACGGGATACAGCAAGAAAGAGTCGCACCAGAACGCATCGAAAAAAGCGCTCGACCGCCTGCGCAGCGACACCAACTTCCGCCAACTGGTGCTCACCAGCTCTGGCGAGAACTGACCTGCCGGTTATCAAGCAGCAAACGACAACACGGCGCGTCGTGCCATGGCACGACGCGCCGCACTGTTTTGTGCTCAGGGCTTGAACGTTTGTATTGTCCCTGTCACCGGGGTTTGGATAATCTTGGCTGCACTCGGCAGTCCATGCAAGCATGACTGCGCTCATTTGCACAAGATTTCGCTATCGCTTCACCCCGGCCAGTGTTCTGCCAGCCCTTCGGGCTTGTTCGCTATCCACTGTTCGCTGATCAGGTATCGTCTTAACAACATAACTACTTAACTCCCTTGACTACCGAAAAGTAGCTACTCCTGAAAGTTAAATTACTTAGTCTTTCTTGAGCAGGTCGCGGATTTCGGTGAGCAGCTTCTCCTCGGCAGTGGGTTCTGGATCGGGAGCGGGCTCCTCGGCTTTCTTCTTCATGAGCTTGTTCATGCCCTTGATCATCAAGAAGATGCACAGTGCGATGATGAGGAAGTCGATGATGTTCTGGATAAAGGCTCCATAGGCAAACATCGACACACCAGCCTCCTTGAGGGCGGCATAGTTGTTGTGCAGATTGGCCGGCATGTCGGCGGGAATCTCGCCGATGCGCACAAACTTGTTGGTGAAGTCAACACCACCGGTGGCCAGCGAGAGGACGGGCATGAACACATCGTCGACCAGCGACGAGACAATCTTCCCGAAAGCACCGCCAATGATCACACCGACAGCCATGTCCATCACGTTGCCCTTCATGGCAAACTCCTTGAATTCTTTAACAAATCCCATTGTGTAGAAAAATTTTAATATGGTTGATAAAAGTGAATTGTATGTATTAAACATTCTTAATCAAGGCAAAAAAATGAACATTTTAGAGCAACATAGGCAAGAATCCAAAAAATTTCATTAATTTTGCATCGCTTTTTCAAATTAGGGGCTTTGCCCCACCCTAGAGTTCACCCGATGCATCGGGTTTTATAAAACTTGGTGCAAAGTTACACAATTAAGGTTAAATTACAAACTTTTTTATTAGTTTATTATTATGGCAAAAATTAAAATCGGTATCAACGGTTTCGGTCGCATTGGCCGTTTTGTGTTCCGCTCGACGTTTGAGGAGAACAACGTGAATGACGTAGAGGTTGTGGGTATCAACGACTTGCTGCCCGTCGACTACATGGCTTATATGCTCAAGTACGACACGATGCACGGCCAGTTTAACGGCACCATCGAAGTCGATGCCGCCAACAATGTGCTCATCGTCAACGGCAACCGCATCCGCGTCACCGCCGAGAAAGATCCCGCCAACTTGAAGTGGGACGAGATTGGTGCAGAGTACGTCGTGGAGTCGACGGGTCTGTTCCTTGCCATGGACAAGGCCGAGAAGCACCTGCAGGCAGGTGCCAAGTATGTGGTTCTGTCGGCTCCCAGCAAGGCTGGTGAGGACGGCCGCCAGGCTCCGATGTTTGTGTGCGGTGTCAACACCGACAAGTATGCCGGCGAGACCATCGTGTCGAACGCTAGCTGCACCACCAACTGCCTCGCTCCTATCGCCAAGGTGCTCAACGACAAGTTTGGCATCGAGACTGGTCTGATGACCACAGTGCATGCCACCACCGCCACGCAGAAGACCGTCGACGGCCCGTCGCAGAAGGACTGGCGCGGTGGTCGCGCTGCAGCCGGAAACATCATTCCCAGATCCACTGGTGCCGCCAAGGCTGTTGGCAAGGTGATTCCCGAGCTCAGCGGCAAGCTCACGGGCATCTCGATGCGTGTTCCCACGCTCGACGTGTCGGTTGTTGACCTGACTGTCAATCTGAAGAACCCCGCCACCAAGGAGGACATCTGCCGCGCCATGAAGGAGGCCAGCGAGGGCGAGCTCAAGGGCATCCTGGGCTACACCGAGGACGCCGTGGTGTCGAGCGACTTCCTGGGCGATGCACGCACCAGCATCTTCGATGCCAACGCCGGCGTGTACCTGACCGACAAGTTTGTCAAGGTCGTCTCGTGGTACGACAACGAGATTGGCTACAGCCACAAGGTGATTGACCTGATTAAGGTCATGAAGAAGCACAACGGCTAAACCGCTGTGGCCACGTGCACTGGCAATTCGCTTCAAGTCCTGAGCCACTCACAAGGTCGCTCAGGACTTTTTTCAACCGAATGAAAAAACTAACCGACTAGATGCTCTAGAAAATCTAGATAGTCTAGACAATCTAGAGCCTCTAGAAACACCCTACAAAGACAATGCAAAACAAACAATACAAGCGAACACTCGTGACCACGGCACTGCCCTATGCCAACGGCCCGGTGCATATCGGCCATCTGGCAGGCGTGTATGTGCCGGCCGACATCTATGTGCGCTACCTGAGGCTGCAAGGCAGGGAGGTCCTGTTTGTGGGCGGCAGCGACGAGCATGGCGTGCCTGTGACCCAACGCGCTCGCAAGGAAGGCATCACGCCCCAGCAGGTGGTCGACCGCTACCACGAGCTCATCAAGCAGTCGTTTCAGGAGTTTGGCATCTCTTACGACATCTACAGCCGCACCACCAGCCAGACACATCATCAGTTTGCGGCCGAATTTTTCCGCAAGCTCTACGACGAGGGCAAGCTCATCGAGAAGACAACCAAGCAGTTCTACGATGAGATTGACGGCAAGTTTCTCACCGATCGCGACGTAGAGGGCGAGTGCCCTTATTGCCACCACCCTGCCGCCAAGGGCAACCAGTGCGAGGACGGATGCGGCCGCGACTTGGACCCAACCGAGCTGATCAACCCACACGCCAAGGACAGCGACCACCCGCTCGTGCTCAAGGACACCACCAACTGGTTCTTGCCTCTCAACGAGTATGAGCCTTGGCTCAAAGAGTGGATCCTCGAGCAGCACCAAGAGTGGCGCCCCAACGTCTACGGACAGTGCAAGTCGTGGCTCGACAATGGCCTGCAGCCACGCGCCATGACTCGCGACCTGGACTGGGGTATCCCCGTGCCCATCGAAGGTGCCGACGGCAAGGTGCTGTATGTGTGGTTTGACGCACCCATCGGCTATATCAGCAACACCAAGGAGTTGTGCGAGCAGCAGCCCAATCGCTGGGGCACATGGCAGCAGTGGTGGCAGGATGCCGACACACGGCTCATCCACTTCATCGGCAAGGACAACATCGTGTTCCACTGCATCATCTTCCCCACCATGATGAGAGCACACGGCGACTATATCATGCCCGACAATGTGCCGGCCAACGAGTTTCTCAACCTCGAGGGCGAAAAAATCTCCACCAGCCGCAACTGGGCCGTATGGTTGCATGAGTATCTGCGCGACTTCCCCGGCAAGCAGGACGTGCTGCGCTATGTGCTCACCGCATGCGCTCCCGAGACCAAGGACAACGACTTCACCTGGGACGACTTCCAGGCTCGCAACAACTACGAGCTGGTGGCCATACTGGGCAACTTTGTGAACCGCGCCATGGTGCTCACGCACAAGTACTTCGATGGCAAGATTCCCGCCCTGGGCACGCTCACCGACTACGACTTGCAGACGCTTGCCGAGTTTAAGGACGTGAAGCAGACCCTGAGCGACAACATCGAGGGCTTCCACCTGCGCGAGGCGCTCAAGGACGCGCTGAACCTGGCACGCATCGGCAACAAATACCTGGCCGACACCGAGCCTTGGAAACTGGCCAAGACCGACATGGCACGCGTCGAGACCGTGATGCATGTGGCACTGCAGATTTGCGCCAACCTGGCCATCGCCTTCGAGCCGTTCCTGCCCTTCAGCGCACAGAGGCTGCGGCAGATGCTGGGCATGGCACAGGTACAGTGGGACAAGCTGGGCACAATCGACATCCTGACACCCGGCAGCACCATCGAGAAGCCCGAACTGCTGTTTGAGAAACTCCCCGACGAGGTCATCCAGAAGCAGAAAGACCGCCTTGAGCACATCAAGCAGGAGAACTTTCTCAAAAACTTCAAGCCCAAGCCTGTGGCTAGCGCATGCAGCTACGAAGACTTCGCCAAGCTCGACATCCGTGTTGGGCGCGTGGTGCAGTGCGAGAAGGTCAAGAAGGCCAAGAAACTGCTCAAGTTCTGCATCGACGATGGTATGGGATGCCGCACCATCGTCAGTGGCATCGCGCTCTATTACCAACCTGAGGACCTGCTGGGCAAGGAGGTGTGCTTTATCGCCAATTTCCCGCCACGGCCACTCATGGGCATCGAGAGCCAGGGCATGATTCTCAGCGCCGAGGATGCCGACGGACGCCTGGTAGTCATTGGGCCTACGGGAGAAGTGCGCCCCGGCGTGCAAGTCAAGTAGGCTCCGCATGACCACAAAAAATCAAAAAAACTGCGGCAAATACCTTTTAATTCAATAAAAAGTATTACCTTTGCAGTCCATAATGACCCTTGAAGGGGTCATCGGTCCTATAGCTCAGTTGGTTAGAGCACCTGACTCATAATCAGGGAGTCCTTGGTTCAAGCCCAAGTGGGACCACTTAACATTTTATACATATCACTGGTGCCGATACCCCCAACCCTAACCCATCGGCACCATCTACGAGAGCACCGGACTCCCCACCCTAACCCCCCGGTGCTCTCATCTTTTTTCATGTCGCCCGATTGATTTCATGACTTTCATTCCAGGTTAGATGGCAGGGCTGCAGGACAGCATGAACGGCCAAATTGGCTGTAGGGACGGCATCCCCATGCCGTCCGCCTCCGGGTTGCAAGCAACATTACCTTTTGTCAAGGCGGACGGCACAGGGGTGCCGTCCCCACATCGCCACCCAACAACCAGCTCATTTAGATAATCTTGGCTGCGCCTCAGCATAGCATGAGCAAGCTCTGGACCTGCTATCTTGCCCAAGATTTGATTACTTAACCACATTAGAAACTTGAGTGTTAAACAAAAAAATTGTATCTTTGCAGCATCATTCTAAAATCACGACTAATTAACATAACCTATGATTCATGAAATCAGTGCCGAGCATCTCACCATCGAGCGTGTCGGCGAAATTATTGAGAAGAACTTCAAGCTGCGTCTGAGCGATGATGCCAAGAACCGCATCGTGCGCTGCCGCCAGTATCTGGACGAGAAGATAGCCAACAGCCCCGTGCCGGTCTACGGCGTGACCACAGGCTTCGGCTCGCTGTGCAAGGTGAGCGTGAGCCAGGACCAGCTATCGCAACTTCAAATCAACCTGATGAAGTCGCACGCCTGCGGCGTGGGCGAGCGCGTGCCCAACGAGATTGTGCGCATCATGCTGCTGCTCAAGGTGCAGTCGCTCAGCTATGGCTACTCGGGCTGCAAGCTCGACACCGTGGAGCGACTGATTGACTTCTTCAACGAGGGCATCTGCCCAGTGGTCTATCGTCAGGGCTCGCTCGGCGCATCGGGCGACCTGGTGCCACTGGCACACCTGTGCCTGCCGCTGGTGGGCCTGGGAGAGGTAGAGATGGACGGCCGTGTCATCACTGGTGCCGAGATGCTCCAGGCCAAGGGCTGGGAGCCCATCCACCTGGCCAGCAAAGAGGGTTTGGCACTGCTCAACGGCACCCAGAACATGGGGTCGTTCGCTGTGTGGGCTGTGCTGCACGCCATGAGACTCAGTGACTGGGCCGACCGCATCGGCACCATGTCGCTCGAAGCCTACGACGGACGCATCGAGCCGTTCACCGAGGCCGTCCACCTGGTGCGACCCCACAAGGGCCAACTCGAGACCGCTGCCCGCATCAAGGAACTGCTCCAGGGCAGCGAACTCATCGCCCAGCCCAAGGTGCATGTGCAGGACCCCTACTCATTCCGCTGCATGCCGCAGGTGCATGGCACCGTCAAGGATACCATCCGCTATGTCAAGAGCGTGATTGAGACCGAGATCAATAGTGCCACCGACAATCCCACCGTCTGCCCCGACGAGGACCTCATCATCAGTGCCGGCAACTTCCACGGCGAGCCCATCGCACTGCCCATGGACTTCCTGGCCATGGCGCTGAGCGAGCTGGCCAACATCAGCGAGCGCCGCATCTACCGCCTGGTGAGTGGCACACGCGGTCTGCCCGACTTCCTGGTGGCCAACCCGGGTCTGAACAGTGGCTTCATGATCACGCAGTACACCGCCGCCAGCGTGGTGAGCCTGAACAAGAGCCTGGCCATGCCGTCGAGCACCGACAGTATCCCCTCGTGCCAGGATCAGGAAGACCTGGTGAGCATGGGCGCCAATGCCGCCATCAAGCTCTACAAGGTGGTGTTCAACACCGAGCGCGTGCTCGCCATCGAGCTGTTCAACGCCGCACAGGCACTGGAGTTCCGCCGTCCGCTCAAGTCTTCGCCCGCCATCGAGCAGCTGCACGCACAGTTCCGCCAGGTGGTGCCGTTCATCAGCGACGACGACGTGATGTACCCGCACATCGAGGCAGCCATCCAGTTCATCCGCAACAACTAGAAGCGAGAAACGAGAAACGAGAAGCGAGAAACGAGAAGCGAGAAACGAGAAACGAGACGCGAGAAACGAGAAAGTAGGGTACAAAGCCCATTCTTAATTCTTAATTCTTAATTCATAATTCTTAATTTTATTAGGATGAAGCTGTTAGTCAAAAATATCGCAACCCTGGCGGGAGTTGACCGCCAGGGGCTGCTGCGCCGGCAAGGGCAGCAGATGAGCGAGCTGAATGTTATCAACGACGCTTATCTGCTGGCCGAGGACGGCGTAATCGCCGACTTCGGGCGTGAGGCCGACCTGGTCATGCCTGAAGGCGAGGTTACTGTGGTCGATGCCGAGCGCGGCACCGTGCTGCCCAGCTGGTGCGACTCTCACACCCACATCGTGTATGCCGGTAGCCGAGAGCAGGAGTTTGTCGACAAGATCAACGGCCTGAGTTATGCCGAAATAGCCCGCCGTGGCGGTGGTATCCTCAACAGTGCCGACCGTCTGCACGACATGAGCGAGGACGAGCTCTACGAGCAAGCCATGCAACGCGTGCGTGAGGTCATCGCCAAGGGCACCGGCGCCATCGAAATCAAGAGCGGCTATGGGTTGAACACCGATGACGAACTGAAGATGCTGCGCGTCATCCGCCGCATCCAGCAGAGCACGCGCCTGCGCGTGGTGAGCACCTTCCTGGGCGCCCATGCCGTGGGACGCGCCTATGCCGGCCGGCAGAGCGACTATGTCGACATGCTCATCAGTGAGATGCTCCCCGCTGTGGCACAAGAGCACCTGGCCGACTACGTGGATGTGTTCTGCGACCAGGGCTTCTTCACGCCCGAGGAGACGGGCCGCATCCTTGAGGCCGCCCTCAATTATGGCATGCGCGGCAAGATCCACGGTCAGGAGCTGGCCGACAGTGGCGGCGTGGAGGTGGCAGTGAAGCACTGCGCCCTCTCGGTCGACCACCTCGAGGCCATGACCGACCGCGACATCGAGCTGCTGCGCGGCAGCGAGACCATGCCCACGGCTCTGCCGGGCACATCGTTCTTCCTGAACATGCCGTTTGCCCCGGCCCGCAAGATGATTGAAGCCGGACTGGGCGTGGCCATCGCCAGCGACTACAACCCCGGCTCCACACCGTCGGGCGACATGAAGTTTGCCGTCTCGCTGGCCTGCATCAAGATGCGCTTGCAACCCGCCGAGGCCATCAATGCCGCCACCATCAACAGTGCCTACGCCATGGGGGTGAGCGACAGTTACGGCAGCATCGCGCCGGGCAAAGTGGCCAACTTCTTCATCACGCAGCCCATTGCCAGTGTCGACCTCATCCCGTATGCCTACACTACTCCCATCATCCGACGCACCTTCCTCGCCGGCCAGGAGCAGTGACTTCAAGCACCCGAGAGAACCCTAAAAAACGAGTGAATGTGAGCTATAAGTCGAAAAAAAATCGACTTATAGCTCACATTCGTTGATAACCTCCGTACTCTGAAGGCAACACCAGGCCTGCCGAAACCCGGCAATTTCTGCTACACAGCCAGGGTCGATGGCGCGTCTACTTGACCGAGTCGATGGCACGCTTGATGTCGGCAAAAATCTCGTCGATCTTGCCCGTGCCCTTGATGGCATGGTAGAGCCCCTTCTGCTGGTAGAAGGCCTGCAGAGGCGACGTCTGGTTGTGATATACAGCCAGGCGGTTCTTCACCGTCTCGGGATTGTCGTCGCTGCGGCCAGTCATCTTACCGCGCAGCAAGATGCGCTCGATGAGTTCGTCCTCGGGCACCTCAAGTCCCACCACTGCACTGATGCTGGTGCCGCGCTGCTGCAGCATGGCCTCGAGGGCCTCGGCCTGCGGTATGGTGCGGGGGAAACCATCGAAGATGACTCCCTGGGCGGCAGCCTCCTTGTTGGCGTCGAGCACATCGGCGAGGATGCTGATCATCAGCTCGTCGGGGATGAGCTGACCCTTGTCCATATAGGCCTTGGCCGTGGCCCCCAGCTCGGTGCCGCGCTTGATGTTGTCGCGCAGCACGTCGCCCGTGCTGATGTGAAACAGGTTATACTCCTTGATGATGTTGTCGCTCTGGGTGCCCTTACCGGAACCCGGGGCACCGAAAATCACAATGTTTAGCATTTTTCTATCTGTTTTTAAAACGAGTTACATGCTGCAAGTGATGAGTGGCTCACAACTTGCGCAAATTGTCAACTTATTCACTTTTAACCACATAGATGTCGCTCAGGTTGCGAGCCTGGCCATCGAGATCCAGTCCATAGCCGATAATGAACTTGGACGGAATCTCAAAGCCCACATACTCGGGCGGGGTGCCCATCGTGAGCGAACCGGGCTTGAAGAGCAGTGTCGCCATCTTGACCGACCGCGGCTCACGCTCAAGCAGCAGCTGCCGCAGCTGGTGAGCCGTCACACCGGTGTCGACAATGTCCTCAATGATGATGACATCGCGCCCCTTGATATCCTCTACCAGCCCCATGACTTGTTGCACATTGCCCGTTGAGCTAGTTCCTTCATAGCTCTTGAAACGGATGAATGTGATTTCGGCCTTGGGCAGCCGGCATGCTCTGAACAGGTCGGCGGCAAACATAAACGCTCCGTTGAGCACACACAGAAACAGCGGGTTGTCGCCGGTGCTGTCTCGCTCAATCTCGTGGGCCACGCGCTGCACCTGTTCGGCAATCTGCTGGCGCGTGATGTAAGGCTCAAAGGTGAGCCCTTGATAGGTCACTGTATCCATTTTGGTTGGTTTTTGCCGCAAAATTACTGCAAGTTGAGCGCAAAACAAAATGAAAGACGAAGTTTTTCATTTTTTTGCCGAGACGCAGCCTAATTTCGAGGGCGCAAGCCCTCAACATACTGCAAGTTGAGCGCAAAATAAAATGGGTAGGGACGGCACCCCCGTGCCGTCCGCCCCGACGTATGGTAATTTCATTTCAGCCAGGAGGCGGACATTGCCACGCGTCCCTACCAGCCAACCATTGCCCACAATGCATGTAGGGACGGCACCCCCGTGCCGTCCCTACACAGCCCCTCACCCGGGCGATCCCTTGCCAGGGAGGCTGATCATGCGGCACGCCGCGTCCCTACCGGCCACCCGTTGCCACCCACAATGCATCGCCCATGCTCAACCCCTCACCTAACCTCTCCCCTGCTAGGGGAGAGGGACTCCCCTGATGCTCCGACACTCATAAGCCCTCATGTCCTTATGTCTTTATGTTATGTCCTTATGTCCTAGTGTCTTGAATGTCGTGATGTTGACCCTACTGAGGGCGTTTCAGCAACTTTTAATTTTATAATCTGCTGAAACGGGCCTGAAAAATCGCGTTTCAGCAACTTTTAATTTTATAATCTGCTGAAACGGGTCTGAAAAATCGCATTTCAGCAACTTTTAATTTTATAATCTGCTGAAACGGGTCTGAAAAATCGCGTTTCAGCAACTTTTAATTTTATAATCTGCTGAAACAGGTCTGAAAAATCGCGTTTCAGCAGATTATAACATCGAAACCTGCTGAAATGGCTATCCTGCAGTTCGTCGTCTACCCCAAATTCTAGTGGTGCGCAACCTCTCCGAGGTTGGCGGTGGTGGGGCGCTCCTCCACCCCATGCTACGCGCCACTTCGTGGCTGCTCACATGGGGTTACAAAAATGTGCCTCTCCGAGGCAGCGCGACTCCGACGCTAATCCCACACGACATCAACGCTCGGTCATAAGCGGGACAGCTCCCTCCCCTTTCCCAAGAGGCCACTGAAAAAGTCTTTTTACACAAATTACCATGAACCTTAGCTCGCAACCGAACGGGCGCAATAATCTGGTCTTTGACGGCTTTAGTGGTTATTATCCTCCACCAAACTCGCCAAACCTCAACAAAATTCATCAAATATTTTGTTGACGGTTTTTGATGTTCTTTGATGGCTTTGGTGGTTACTATCCCCCACCAAATACGCCAAACCACACCAAAATTCATCAAATATTTTTTTGATGCCTTTTGATGGTCTTTGATGGCTTTGGTGGTTACTATCCTCCACCAAACTCGCCAAACCTCAACAAAATTCATCAAATATTTTTTTGATGCCTTTTGATGGTCTTTGATGGTTTTGGTGGTTATTATCCTCCACCAAATACGCCAAACCACACCAAAATTCATCAAATATTTTTTTGATGCCTTTTGATGGTCTTTGATGGCTTTGGTGGTTACTATCCTCCACCAAACTCGCCAAACC
>JAFUVK010000018.1 GCA_017477555.1 Muribaculaceae bacterium | reverse complement strand
GGGAAAATATGCTCGGAAATGGGACATGGCCTCACAAAGCCCCTATGAAGCCCCTTTCAGAGATGGGATACCGCAAAAATGGGGGTTATGATACAGTTTCCATAGCTACTTTGCATCAAGGGACAACTGGTATATAGCCCCTATCCTTAGGAGGGGAGCTGGTTACCAACTCTGACAACCAACTGGCACACAACCAATCACAATCGATGAATAGATACAAATGTTAACAAAAGTGTTAAAAGTGGCGGAAAAAGAACCGTCCCCATTCCGCCACTCGTAAAAAGAGGTCAAAAAACACCAATAAAGTAGAAGTGTCAAAATAAAATGCTATTTTTGCCGTCAATATCAATATTACGCGTTGTCAACAATTAAAACATTTGTTCAAGATGAAAAAGACATTATTCGCAGTGATGGCACTACTGTGTATGACATTGGGGCTGACCGCCTGCGGCGGTGACGACGAGCCCACTCAGACCGTAAACGCCACAGCCACCTATCAGATTGACTTCTCGGCCGACCTAGTTGAGGTAGCCAATATCGCCATTGTGTATGTGGGCGATGACGGCCAAGTGAGCATCGAATCGGTAGCGGCCGGCAGCCGTCAGTGGCTTCGCCAGGTCACCTGCCCGATTAAGGGCAAATCGGTAGACTTTGGGTTTAAGGTCGTATACACCCCCAAACGCGAGGAGCTGACTCGCGACAACTACGAGCTCACGGCCACCGCCAAACTCACCGCCAGCACGCCCACCAGCAACCGCACGTTCACCGAGGCTCTGATGAACTCGACAGTGCGCGCCAACAAGGTGTCAGAGACGCTGAGCAAGGGCAACGACAAGCCCTATGGTGTGACCGTTACCAAGGACGGAAGCATCAACCGCAACGATGACTTTACGGTGTCGATTTAACGAAATTTGCCGAAAAAGTAATTTTTTCGCCAAAAAATTTTGTCGGTTCAAAAAAAGGTTTTACCTTTGCAGCCACAATTGAGAAATCACTTGCCGTAACTTACGAAACGAGGTGCGTTAGTTCAGTTGGTTAGAATGCCTGCCTGTCACGCAGGAGGTCGCTGGTTCGAGTCCTGTACGCACCGCTGTGGAGAGAGGAAAAGAGCGAGTTCGCCGTGAGGCAACTCGCTCTTTTGTGTATCCCATGCCCTTATGGTGAATCAGTCCATCAATTGGTGCCTCAGCCTTTCGGCCATCAAGGCTCTACTTCCCCTCCCGAGCGGGAGGGGAAGCGAGAGTGTCACTTGCAGCCCCCACAGTCGCCGCAGCCACAGTCGCCACAGCCACAGTCGCCGCCGTGGTCGTGGTCATGCCCACAGCCACATCCACAGCCGTGAGGAGCCGGGTTGAGTTCTTCGGGTGTGGCGTCGCGCACGGCCAGCACCTCGCCCACGTAGTGCACGCGTGCTCCGGCCAACGGATGGTTGAAGTCCATCACCACCACATTGTCATCGATGCGCTCGACCGTTCCGTTCATGCGGTATCCATCGTGCGTCTGCATGGGCAGTGTGGCACCGACAAAAACGCGTTCACTGTCAAACTCACCGTCGACAAAGAACGTGTCGCGCGGAATATCCCACACCGCCTCGGGGTCTCTGGGTCCGAAAGCTTCGTCCGGCTCGAGTGTGAAGTCAAACTTCTCGGCAGTAGCCAGTCCCTCAATATTCTTCATAAATGCCGGCAGCATGCCCGGGTCCAGTCCGAAGACAAAAGCGTCGGGATGCTCGCGAGTGAACTTGAACATCGACGCATCGCCCTGCTCATCGGCGACAAAAATCTCGTATGCCAGCTGCACGAACTTGCCGGCTTGAATCTTTTCCATCCTATTTCTTTTGGTTTGTTAATATTGTTACAGGTTGCAAAGGTAGCACTTTTAATTCATTATCAAGTGTAGCCAGATGCCGAATTGAGAATTTTTTACTAAATTTGTGGCCTGAACCGAACGACAATCACTATGGCACGACTCCAATTCACCGGTCACAGCTCCTGGGTGGGCAAGACGTTAGGCCTGCCTCTGTTGCTGGCCGGCATCGCACTGCTGGTATGGAACGAATACCACCAGATGCGTGTGACACGACTCTACGACAAGGCCGAAGCCAGCTTGACGGTGCTCGATGACAGTACCCGCGTCAATCCTGACTATGAGGGGCGCCTGCTGTATCTTAACGGTTGGGCACACATGGGCGACACGGTTGCCGACCCACTTTACGGCGTAGGTGGCCGGTTTCTGGCCGTCGACCGCCAGTTGCAGTACTACCACTGGGTCCAGCATCAGCAGCGCGACGAATACATCGACCGCGATGGGCAGAAGCGCGCCGAGGTCTCCTATTATTATCAACCCGAGTGGGTGGACAAGCCTGTGGACAGCGAGAAATTTGCAGGCAACGCCCCCGAGCAGTATCATAACTTCGCACTGACCGAGGTCACCTCACACAAGACCTACTCGGCCGGTGCGCACATGGCCTCGCTGGAGCTTCATCACGATCTTATCGACAGTGTCCCTGCCACAGCACCTGGCAGCGTGTACATCGACACGCACACGCCGGCCTTTGAGGCCGCGCTCGACAGTACCACGCACCATGGCACCGTGGTATGTCACTTGCTGGGCGACACCATCTACTATGGTGACGACCCCTATCAGGCACATGTGGGCGACATGCGCGTGATATTCAGCTTCTACCCCGAGTGCCACGCCTGGGTGCTGGCCCAGCAGCACGGCCAGCAGCTTCGCCCCTATCAGGACAGCGACGGTTACTGGTTCAGCTTCAGCCGTTTCAGTCAGGAGGTGTTTGAGCCTCACGATGCACTTGCTCAGGACCGCTGGGGTCAGAAAATGCTTCGATGGACGCTGCGCATCCTGGGATGGCTCATGATTGTGTGGGGCATCCGCCAGCTATTTGAATGGTTTGTTGGCCTGCTGCGCCGCATCCCCATTTTGGGTCCTGTGTTCAAGATGGGCCTGGCGGCTGTAGCTTGGGTTGCCGGCACGCTTATCGCCTTGCTGACCATCGGGGTGTCGTTTCTCGCCGTTCGCCCCTTGCTGGGCATCGGCATCGTCGCCACGCTGGTTGTTGTGGTGGTAGGCGGCAGCTGGCTCTACCGCCGCTCACACCCCGTTCTGCCACCCCCATTGCCTCAGCAACCCATGCCACAGCAGCCCATGCCACAACAAGGATTGCACGGCTCGGCACCAACCCCGCCACCCTTGCCATAGCATCTAAAAAGTGCCTAGAAAATAACATAGAAACGACAAAAGTCCCTAGAAAAATAACGGCAAACTATTGTTTTATCGTTAGAAATGTATCTTAATGTCGGGCGCAATGGCGACTTGCTCACACTGCCCACCTACATGCAGTTTCTGCTCGACTTGAATCCTGAGACAGTGCTACTCGAAACCATCGACACCGACCAACTCGCACGCCTGGCAAAAGAAATGCTTGCCAACTGACCAACACGACCAAATGAAAAATAATCCACAAGCAAACAATATGAGAAAAACAACTGCAACCGTGCTGCTGGCGAGCCTGATGGCCGCAGCGGCAATCAACACTCAGGCCGGCGAGGCGCGACTGATGCGCTTTCCGGCCACCAATGGCAGTGAGGTAACCTTCAGCTATGCCGGCGACCTCTACCGAGTGTCGATCCATGGCGGCGTGGCCCAACGGCTAACGTCGCACGACGGCTATGAGGCCTTTGCGCGCTACAGCCCCGACGGACGTCAATTGGCGTTCACCGGGCAGTATGACGGCAACACCGAGGTATATGTCATGCCCAGCGAGGGCGGCACACCGCGGCGCATCACCTACACCGCCAGCAACCCGCGTGACGACTGGGGCGACCGCATGGGTCCGAACAACATCGCCATGACCTGGACACCCGACGGTCGTGGCATCCTGTATCGCAACCGCATCAGCGACAGCTTCACCGGCCAGCTGTGGTGTGCGCCAGTGGACGGCGGCATGGCGCAGCAACTGCCGCTGCCCGAGGGTGGTTTCTGCAGCTACAGCCCCGACGGCCAGAAGCTGGCCTACAACCGCGTGATGCGCGAGTTCCGCACTTGGAAATATTACCGTGGTGGCATGGCCGACGACATCTGGATTTGGGACACGCAGGCCCAACAGGTGACCAATGTGACCAACAACGTGGGGCAGGACATCATCCCCATGTGGATAGGCGACGAAATTTACTACATCAGCGACCGCGACAAGACGATGAACATCTTTGTCTACAACACAGCCACTGGTGCCACCAGCAAGGTCACCCACTACGATGACTACGACGTGAAGTTCCCCAGCTGCGGTGGGGGCATCATCGTGTTTGAGAAGGGTGGCTACCTCTATAAGCTAGACCCAAAGACCAAGCAGGCAAGCCAAATTGTCGTTGAGCTCAACGACGAGGGCGGCTGGGCACGCACCGCGCTGCGGCAGGTCAAGGACTTTGTCACCGCCGCACAGCTGGCTCCCGACGGCAACCGCTTGGTGGTCACCGCTCGCGGTGAGGTGTTCGACCTGCCGGTGAAAAAGGGTGTGACGCGCAACCTGACGCACACCCCCGGTGCCCATGAACGCGAGGGCAAGTGGAGCCCCGACGGCAAGTGGATAGCCTACATCAGCGACATCACCGGCGAGACCGAGCTATGGCTGCGCCCGGCTGATGGCGGCGACCCGATTCAGCTCACGCGCGACAACGACACGTATATCCGCGACTTTGAGTGGAGTCCCAAAGGCGAGAGCATCGTCTACACCGACCGTGAGAACCGCATTGTACTCGTGTCTGTGGCCAGCAAGAGCAAGGTGACACTGGTGCAAGACAGCATCGGCGAGTTCCCCACCCCATCGTTCTCTCCCGATGGCCGCTGGCTGGCCTACAGTCAGACGACCTCCAATGAATTGAGCGTAATTTACCTATATGACATTGCCGCGCGCAAGGCTCATCAGGTGACCGAGAACTGGTATGACAGCAATTCGCCCAAGTTCAGCAGCGACGGCAAATACCTGATTTTCGCCTCGGGTCGCGACTTCAACCCCATCTACAGCAGTGTGGAGTGGAACTTTGCTTACCGCAACATGGAGGGTATCTACCTGATGATGCTGGCCCAGGACACCCCGTCGCCTTTCCTGCCCACCGACGACCAGGTGAGCACCGGCAAGGACGAGCAGAAGCCCACCGACGCGTCCAGCGACAAGAAGAATGCCAAGGGCAAGAAGGCCGACACCGCTCCCGCAATGAAGGTCGACCTTGACGGCATAGCCAGCCGTGTGGTCAAGTTGCCACTCAGCGGCGGCAATTATGGCGGCTTTGCCTGCGACGGCCAGCATGTGTGGTACTATGGTGGTGGCGGCACACACGTCTATGACCTCAAGGAGCAGAAAGACGAGCTTATCGCCGCCGGCGCCATGATGCAGCCTTCGGCCGACATGAAGAAGGCCGTGTGGTTCAAGGGCGGCGATGTTTATGTCACCGACCTCACCCCACGCAAGGCCGAGCTCACCGAGGTGGTCAACCTCGACGACATGATGGCCGACGTGGACTACGAACAGGAATGGAAGCAGATTTTCAACGAGGCGTGGCGGGCCTACCGCGACGGCTTCTACCTCAAAAACATGCACGGAGTGGACTGGAACGCCATCCACGACAAGTATGCTGCCCTGCTGCCCTGGGTCAAGAACCGGCTGGATCTGACCTATGTAATCGGCGGCATGATTGGCGAGCTGGCTTGCGGCCACGCCTATGTGGATGGCGGCGACCACATCACCCCCGACCAGCAGCGCATAGGCATGCTGGGCGCGCAGCTCGAGCGCGACGGCAAGTCCTTCAAGATCACCAAAATTCTCAAGGGTGCTCCCGAGCGTGAGGAATTGCGCTCGCCGCTGCTTGAGCCTGGCATGAACGTCAAAGAGGGCGACTATATCGTGGCCGTGGACGGTGTGAAGACCGACGGCGTGGACAACATCTACACCTTGCTTCGCGGCAAGGCCGATGTGATGACCGAACTTACCGTTGCCTCCAGTGCCAGCGGTGCCGGTGCGCGCAAGGTGGTGGTCAAGCCCCTGCAGGACGAGTATCCGCTGTACCACTACGAATGGGTGCAACACAACATTGCCTATGTCAATGAGAAAACCGGCGGCCGTGTGGGTTATATCTACATCCCCGACATGGGTCCGGAGGGGCTGAAGGAATTTGCCCGGTACTTCTTCCCACAGCTCGACAAGGAGGCGCTCATCGTGGACGACCGCGGCAACGGCGGCGGCAACATCTCGCCCATGATCATCGAGCGCCTGCTGCGCAAGCCCTACCGCATGACCATGTATCGCGGCAGCAACCACAATGGCCTTATCCCCGAGGCCACGCTCAATGGCCCAAAGGTGCTACTGGTGAACAAATACTCGGCCAGCGACGGCGACCTCTTCCCATGGAGCTTCAAGGAGAACAAGATCGGCACCCTGATTGGCACCCGCTCGTGGGGTGGCATCATCGGCATCAGCGGTTCGCTGCCCTACATGGACGGCACCGACATCCGTGTGCCCTTCTTCACTAACTACGACACGCGCGGCAACTGGATTGTCGAGAACCACGGTGTGGACCCCGACATCGTCATCGACAATGACCCTCTACTCGAGTATAAGGGTATCGACCAGCAGCTCGACAAGGCCATCGAGGTCATTCTGGAGCAACTCAAAGACCGCAAGCCCCTGCCTAAGACTCCGGCTCCTCGCACCCTGCACGACCTGGGTGTCGATTAGTTATTAGATTTTAGTTGTCAGTCCCGATAGCTATTGCGTGCAACGAGGGCGAGCAGAGCGATGAATAGTGCGGCAAAACCGGCTATCCACCATCTGCTCGCCGCTTTTGGTACTGGCTTGTGGTTGCTGATGCTCAACACCTCATGCCGGTTGGGTGCCTTGTTGTCGGTGATGACGACGCGCCCCGCCACCGTATCGACGAGCAGTCGCACACCTGTGCCCCAGTCGACATATTGCAGCCAGATTTCCAGTTGCCCCCCCGTGTGGCAAGCGTATTGTGCCGCGACGGTAAATCCTCGATTCATGCCACTGAAGCGGTTCAGTGCCCCGATGTTGTAACTAGGAGTATGGTTTGCCTGAGTATAGGCCCACTGCCCATAGCCGAGCGCCACCTGCTCGGTCGTGCCGTCGTCGTACAGTATAGTGAGCAGTGGCCCATGAGGCTGCCGCTGCAAGTAGAGTTGAGCAAATCCTTGACTGTTTTCTGGCAGGTCGACTCGCACCGAATCGCCGGTCCATGGCTGCCCCGACAATTCAAATGGCGGCAGCTCCACCGGCTGCGCTGCAGCCGACACCAGCCGCGGCGCATAGCGCTGCACCAGGCGCAGCACCTGCCCTTGATAGGGCGTGGCACAGTTGACTGCCACCACAATGCGTCCTGCTGGATAGACCAGCGTCAACTGCCCCATGTTGCCCTGCGCGCGGTAAGCCCCCTGCAGTCCACAGAGCCACACCTGATAGCCGTAGCCGTCATGAAACTCATCGATGTGGGTCGGTTTGATTCCCAGCAACGTGAGTTGTTCGGTGGTCATCTGGTCGACCCAGCGCTCGGCAATGAGCTGTCGTCCCTGCCATTGTCCACGTTGTAGCATCAGCTGTCCAATCTTAGCCATCGACATAGTGCTGCATCGCATTCCCCATCCGCCAGTGTTGATACTGTCGGGGCTGAGCTCCCACTCCACATCGTTGATGCCCATGGGGTGCAGTATGCGCTCATTGAGCAGGTCAAGTATGTTGCGCCCCGTGGCGTTCCGCACCAGCGCCGCGAGCATAAACGATGTCATCGTGTCATACTCCATGCGCTTGCCCGGCATTGCTTGCGGCTGCATCGCGAGCCACGCCTGCATCCAGTGTGTGCTGGTGTCGCGTATGGCCGTTGCCACCGGCATGCCGCTGGTCATGGTGAGCAGATGTCGCACCGTCATGGCCTCCAGTTCCCTGCTTCGAGAGCGTGGAGCCTGGTCGTCCAGCAAGTCAATCACGCGGTCGTCGAGGCGCAGCTTGCCATCGTCGACAGCCAATCCCACCGCCAGGCCGGTAAGCAACTTACAGGCCGAGTACTGGTTGTGCGGGTCGTTGGCCCGAAAAGGCTCCGCGTGCGCCTCGGCCAGCACACGTCCGTCGCGCATGACCACCAGGTGGTGCAACTCAGTGTAGGGCAACAATCTGATGTCGCGTGCCATCTGAGCTATAACTTGGCCTTCGTTCCCAGCCTGTGCGGCCACAGCGGCCAGCGACAATAACATCACGATTGCACGACAGCTGCAGTGCCCATTGTGGCACTTGCCTCGTGCGGCATTGTGCTTGGATTTGTTGTGCGGACATTGGTCTCCACAGCCGCAGCCACAGTCGCCACGGCCCCGCAGCATGCGCACCACACGCCACAACGTATAGGCCACAGCCAGAGCCAGAATGGTAAAAACGATGAACAGTTGCATAGTGTCTTGTCGGATTATTGCGGCAAATTTCGGCAAAAAACTTGACAATCACAAGAAGTTTTTAGTAAATCAATGAAAATATAAGCATCCGTCGCCGAGTGGTTGCGGTTAGTCTTCCATGCAATCTGTTCAGCGAATCAGAAATTCTCCTCTACCTCCCCTCCCCTTCACGGCAAGATGAGGGGAATCGCAGAACGGTCACTCATCCATTAAGCATTGTTAAGAAATCACATTTTTGACCCTTACCGATAAAGGTAATTCAGATATTATTACTATCTTTGCAAGTTCACACGACAACACGATGAAACCAGCGCTGTATCTCATACCCGTTCCGTTGAGCGATGTTCCGCCCAGTCAGGTGCTTCCCGCCGCCAACACTGATGTGTTGCGTGGCATCAAGCACTTCATCGTCGAGAATGTTCGCTCTGCCCGCCGCTTCATCAAGAAGTGCGACCGTGACATAGACATCGACACGCTGACGTTCTACGAGCTGAACGGCCACACCGACCGCACAGTGATAGCCTCTTACCTGCAGCCACTCGAGGCGGGCGCACCGATGGGTGTAATCAGCGAGGCTGGCTGCCCTGCCATAGCCGACCCTGGGGCCGACATTGTTGCGATTGCTCAGCAGCGTGGCTTGTCTGTGGTGCCCTTGGTGGGTCCATCCAGCATCGTGATGGGCTTGATGGCCTCGGGCTTCAACGGCCAGTCGTTTGCGTTTTTGGGCTACCTGCCCATCGACTCGGTGTCTCGCGTGCGCAAACTTCGCGAGATGGAGCAGCGCATCGTGCGCGAAGACCAGACGCAGATTTTCATCGAGACCCCATATCGCAACAACAGCCTACTAACCGAATTGACCAAGCACCTGCCTCGGCATTTGCGACTGTGCGTGGCCAGCGACATCACCGGTGAAGGCGAGCACATCGTGACTCGCACCATCGGCCAGTGGGCTAGCCAGAAAGCCGACCTGGGCAAAATCCCCACGATATTCCTGCTATATAAATGATGAATAAGAAGACCACACGATATCACCGTTTTAATGAAGGCACACCCACCATCAACTTTGAATGGGACGAGCCCGATGACCAGGCGCATTCTCCCCAACCCACCAGCCCACTCAAGGCCGACGACGAGTTGGGCTCAGGTTTGGCTTTCATGAGCTTGGGCAGCGGCAGCAGCGGCAATTGCTCATACATCGGCACTCCCCAGAGCGGTGTGCTCATCGATGCCGGTGTTGACCCCCAAAACGTGTTTGCCGAGCTTCGCCGCAACGGCATTTCGCCCGATAGTGTCAAGGGCGTGGTGCTGACTCACGACCACCAGGATCATGTGCGCTACGTCTACAAGATAGTACGTGACTACAACAAGCAGGCTCGCATCTACTGCACCATGCGGCTGATGAACGGCATGCTTCGCCGCCACAACATTTCGCGGCGCGTCAAGGACTATCAAGTGCCCATCTGGCTAGAGACGCCGTTTAAGCTATGCGACATGGAATTCACCGCCTTTGAGACCTCTCACGACGGGACCGACAATATGGGTTTCAGCATTCGCCTTGGCAACCAGACTTTTGTCGTAGCCACCGACATGGGAGTAATCACTCCCCGGGCCGAGCACTATATGCAGCAAGCTCACTATCTGATGATTGAGAGCAACTATGACCGCACGATGCTCGATACGGGCCGCTACCCCGAGTTTCTCAAAGCCCGTGTGCGTGGCGCCCTGGGGCACCTGGACAACGAAGTGGCCGCACAGTTTGTGAGCGAGCACTACCACCCGGGGCTGCGCTGGTTGTTTCTGTGTCACCTGAGCAACGACAACAACACACCCGAGCTGGCCCTGAAGACCATGCGTACCGCCCTAGAGCGCCGCGGCCTGACCGTGGGCGATGCCAGCAACGCCGCCGACCAGCGCACGCGCGACGTGCAGCTCTATGCGCTGCCCCGCTTCGACGCCTCGCCGTTCTTTATCCTCTGACCCTCCTGGGTATACAACAAGTATCGGGTAGGTCGGGGAGCGAGAGTTTTGGCTTTCGCTCCCTTTCCTCCCACACCACCGTACGTGCCGTTCGGCATACGGCGGTTTGGCTTGTTTTCAGAGGTGTCTTTTCAGGCCACCTCCCATCGTTCTTGATTTCT
>JAFUVK010000017.1 GCA_017477555.1 Muribaculaceae bacterium | reverse complement strand
GTCGGATGCTGCGCCATCACGATACGGTCGCTCTCATTCAGATTAAACATGGCTTTTTTGCCTGCAAAGGTACTGCCAACACAAAAAAAACACAACACGGCCTATTTCGGATGGTTACGTTGCTAGTCACTCTCAGATGCTGATTTTACGGTGAAGAGGCAGATGCCTCGCAACAGCGACAGCACCCCTTATCCACAGGGGTGCTGTCGCTATCTGTGCCTTATTCTCGTGTAACTCCAGTTGATTTAGTAGTTCTCGGCCTTGAGCTGGAAGTAGGCCTGCGGATGGTTGCACACGGGGCACTCCTCGGGGGCTTTGCGGCCGATGACGATGTGTCCGCAGTTGCGGCACTGCCAGATGCACTCCTCGTCGCGCGAGAACACCACCTCGTCCTCGATGTTCTTCAGCAACTTGCGGTAGCGTTCCTCGTGGGCCTTCTCGACCAGAGCCACGCCCTCCATCTTCTCGGCGATGTCATCGAAGCCTTCCTCGCGAGCCACACGTGCCATTTCCTTGTACATGTCGGTCCACTCGTAGTTCTCGCCCTCGGCTGCGGCCTTGAGGTTCTCGGGCGTGCTGCGTATGGCTCCGCCCTCCAGCAGCTTGAACCACATCTTGGCGTGCTCCTTCTCTTGTGCGGCGGTCTCTTCGAAGATGGCTGCAATCTGCTCGTAGCCGTCTTTCTTGGCCTTGCTGGCAAAGTAAGTGTACTTGTTGCGTGCCTGCGACTCGCCGGCAAAGGCGATTTGCAGGTTCTTCTCGGTCTGTGTTCCTTTCAGTTCTTTCATTGTCAATAATTTTTTTCTAGGTGGATAAATATCAGTAGTTAAAGTTGTTACATCCTAAGCGCTGCTTATTCGGCAGGAGCATCGTGGCCTTGTTTGATGGCCTCGACGAAGTCTGCAATGCGGTGCAGCTCCTGAGGAATGCGGATGCGTTGTGGACAGTGCGACTGGCACTGGCCGCAGCCAATGCAGTGGTCGGCCTGGCGAAGCTTGGGCACGCTGCGGTCGTAGCCGATGAGAAACGCGCGGCGGGCCTGGGCATAGTCGGTCGAGGCGGCCTCGCGGATGACGTTGCCCTCGGTCAGGCACTTGTTGTAGTGCACAAAGATGGCTGGGATGTCGATGCCGTAGGGGCATGGCATGCAGTACTGGCAGGCGTTGCACGGAATGGTGTCGTAGTTCATGAACTCGTTAGCCACTTCCTCGTCGAGCCAGCGCATCTGCTCGTCGGTCAGCGGTTTGAGGGGGCTGTATGTGCACAGGTTTTCCTTCAGGTGGTGCATGAACGTCATGCCGCTGAGCACGGTGAGCACGCCTTCGGGGGTGCCGGCATAGCGGAAGGCCCACGATGCCACGCTGCTCTCGGGGTCGCGAGCCAGCAATTTCTTGGCTATGGCATCGGGCAGTTTGGCCAGGCGACCGCCCAGCAGTGGTTCCATGATCACGGCGGGGATGTGCCGCTTGGTGAGCTCGCCATAGAGATACTCGGCATCGGTGTTGCGCTCGTTGATCTCGTTGGCGTGTTTCCAGTCGAGCCAGTTGAGCTCAATCTGCACAAAGTCCCATTGGATCTCTCCCTTGTCCTGCATCTCGAGCAAGTGGTCGAAGATGGCGATGTCGCCGTGGTAGCTGAAGCCCAGGTTGCGGATCACGCCCTGCTTGCGCTGCTCCACCAGGTAGTCGAGGATGCCGTTGTCCACATAGCGTGCTCGGTACTCGGCCATGGCATCGTCGCCGCCGCCCACACTGTGCAGCAGCAGGTAGTCGATATAGTCGACTTGCAGCTCCTTGAGCGAGTTCTGGAACATCTCGATGCTTGCCTCGCGCGACTGTGTCTCGGGGCTGAAGTTGGACAGCTTGGTGGCGATGAAGTATTCCTCGCGCTTGTGGCGCGACAGGGCTATGCCGGTGCAGTGTTCGCTCTTGCCCTGGCAGTAGGCGGGCGAGGTGTCGAAGTAGTTCACGCCATGCTCTATGGCGTAGTCCACCTGCCGGTTGACCATCTCCTGGTCGATCTCTGCATCGCCGTCCTCGCGGGCCGAGCCATGCTCGCCCACGGTGGGCAGGCGCATCATGCCATAGCCCAGCAGCGACACCTTCTCGCCGGTCTTGGGGTTGGTGCGGTAGGTCATCTTGCCCACAGGGGGCTCTTGCTTATCAGTCGGCTGGTCGCCCTTGGCGCAGCTGACGATAGCCGGTGCGGCTACCACTGCCCCTCCCAGGCCCAGTGCCTTGAGAAACGAGCGCCGCGATATGTTGTTCTTTCCGTTGTCCATAACAATAAACTTCAGTAGTTAAGTGAGTTAAGTAGTTAAAGTGGTTAAAGACGGATGCTTTTACTTTTCAGTAGTTAGAGGAGCTATAGGAGTTAAGACGGATGCTTTTGTTTTTCAGTAGTTAGAGGAGCTATAGGGTAACGTCTTAACTCCATTTGACTACTTGACTCCTTAACTACTCCAAAAAACAAACTAAATGCTGGAGTGCTGCTCGTTGCCCTCGACGTAGATGGCACTGAACGGGCGGGCCGGGCACACATACTCGCATGCGCCACAACCGATGCACTTGGCGCGGTCCACAGCAGGTACCATGGGCGAGAGGTCGTCGTTGGGGTCGCTGGGCACCATCATGATGGCCTCGCTGGGGCAGTGGCGGGCGCAGTTGCCGCACTCCACTCCGTCGGCCAGGATGACGCAGTTGTCTCTGACCCACACGGCATGCCCGACCTGGATGCTTGTCTTCTGGGCTACATCGATGGGACGGATGGCACCGGTGGGACACACCTGGCTACAGCGGGTACACTCGGGGCGGCAGAAGCCGCGTTCGTAGCTCAGGGTGGGTTGCATGAACGTCTTGAGGTCGGTGGATGGACGCAGCACATCGTTGGGGCACTGCGCCACGCACAACTGGCATGCCGTGCAGTGGCGGGCCATACCGGCCGCACCGCCGCTTCCCGGCGGAGTAAGGGACACGGTGCGCCTAGCCGGACGCTTGTCCTCGATGACGGCTAGGCCGCCGTCCACCTTTTTCCCGGCTTGTGCCAGAGCCACATCGGCGGCGACGATGGCTCCGCCCACCAGGAAGGCCCGGCGTGCCTCGTCGGCAGTGTGATCCGGTTTCTGGTCAACGGCTTCTTGTCGCTTGGCATGGCCGTAGTGTAGTGCGCCAAACTTGCACTTGTCCAGGCAGTTGCCACAGGCCACACAACGGGTGTAGTCGACGGTGTGTGTCTTGTGGTCGATGCAGCTGGCCTTGCAGTTGGTGGTGCACAGGCTGCACGAGCGGCACTTGTCGGCATCGAAGTGAACCTTGAACCACGAAAAGCGTGCCACATAGCCCAGCACGGTGCCCACGGGGCAGATGGTGTTGCAATAGGTGCGGCCTCCGCGCCATGCCAGCACTGCCACAACGATAAAGGTCACTAGCGCAACGATAAAGGTGGGCAGGCTTTTGAGCCACACCTCCTTGCTGTAGAAGGCATAACTCTCGTAGTGCTCGGCCACGGCTGCCAGAGCGTTATTGCACCAGATGTAGAGCGGCTGCAGCAGGTTCGTCACCATGCGGCCATAGCTGCTGTAGGGGGCCAGCAGGCCTGCCAGGCTCGTGAACCCGGCCACCAGCGCCACCACCATCACGGCGAGCATGACCACACGCAGCCAGGTCTTGGCGCGAGAATAGGTGTAGCGGTTCTTGTGCCTCCGCGAGTGGAAGTGCGCCACAATGTCTTGCATCACGCCCAGCGGACAGATGACCGAGCAATAGATGCGGCCAAAGATGAGCGTCAGCAGCACCAGGGCGACAATGACCACGGCATTGAGGGCCAGCACGGCAGGCAGAAACTGAATGCGGGCCATCCAGCCCAGCCAGCACTGCAGCGTGCCGGTGAAGTCAAGTAGCAACAGGGTGATGCATGCAAAGAACACCACTGCCAGAGTAATACGGATTTTACGTAGCATATTAAGGTTACGATTTACAATTTTTCGATTTACAAAGTTACAATATTTTTTGTCAAAACGACAAATGATTGCTTGATTTTTTGGAAATATGGGTAAAAACAACCGCCTTATAGGTCGGCTAGAGCTTGTTGCAGCCAGTGTGCGACACTGTCGTCGGTGTTGGGGCCGATGACCTCACTGGCGATAGCGCGCACCTGGGGCATGGCGTTGGCGACGGCCACGCTGTGGTCGGCGGTCTGGAGCATGGCTATGTCGTTGAGGTTGTCGCCGAAGGCTACCACTTGCTCCACGGCCAGCTGCCGGGCCAGCCGTGCCACGGCTGCGGCTTTGCTGCAGCCGGGAGCGTATATCTCCAGCAGAGCCAGCTGTGGGTCGGTATTGTCGTGGTAGTACATGGGGGCGCAGTCCACTTGCTGGCGTATCTCGTCGTACACCGCCTGCAGTGAGCCGGCCTTGTCCATGGCAAAGAGAAGCAGGGTGTCGTCGTCGCTCGTGGCGTAGTGAGGGTCATCGAGCAGAAAACGCTTGTGGGGGGTGCCGTCGCGCGCGTCGATAAACTGCCTGTCGTAGTGGGCCAGTGGGCCGTAGTGGTGCGCATGAATGACGTTGCCGTGCTGGCGGTAGATAAAGGGGTGGATGCCATGCCGCTCGCAGATGCCGCACACCCGTTGCACGGTGGCGGGGTCGATGGCCTGTGGGTCGCTCAGACGCTGCTCGACAGGATGCCACAAGATGGCCCCCGACAGCACAATCTGCGGTAGGGTGCAGTGCACCTGGCCAAGCAGGGGCACCACCGTGGCTGTGGTGCGCGCTGTGGCCACGGTGAACAGTAGGTGATGGCGGTCGATCAGGTCGTTGAGGATACGGGCCGTGCGGTCGCTAACGCGCGACTGTCCGTCCATGAGCGTGCCATCCATGTCGCTCACAAATAGGGTCGTGTTGGCGTGAAATTTCATTGTGTCGCTCAGTGGCTCGGAATTTTGCCGCAAAGTTACAAAAAAATTGTGTAAGCCGAACGCAATGAAGCTTGCTTCAATTGCTGAGGCGCAGCCAAATTTATCTAAACTTGTGTTGAAATCGCGCATTGAGCGAAACAAAAGTTGCCCGCCACCTGTCATACCGACAGAGGTGGCGGGCTGAGACTGGCCCTGTAGCCTGCTCGGTGACGATGAGGGCAGGGGCTTAGACTTTCTCCCAGTCGGCGCGTTTGGGCTTGATGGTGTGGTTCAGTTCGCCATTGGCTGTGAGGTCCTTATAGTAGATTTTAATGATAGCCGTGTCGCGCAGATAGTCGATGGCTCCCACCTCCAGATGGTCGATGGTCAGTCCGGTGCGTGTCTCCAGGTCGGCCAGCAGCTGCTCGCGGCACTCGGGCTTAATCAGCTCCACGCGGTCGTACTGGATGAGCTTCGTTGCCTGTTTGCTGCGCAGCAAGAACGCTTCGCACAGTGCCACAGCCCCCACGATGATGACATTGGGAACCATCATCTCGATAAACGAGATTTCGGTGCCCAGGGCGTTGATTACCGCCATGCAAATGATGCTGAACAGATAGGTCATCTCGCGCACGGGCATGGCATCGGTGCGGTAGCGCATGATGCTGAAGATGCCGAATAGGCCTATGCCTATGCCAATGCCCGTCTTGCCCTTGAGGTCCTCGAGCACAAAAATCATAAAGTAGACCAGGAAGTAGATGACAATGCCTATGAGCAGGAACGTGAAGTAGAAGTCGCGGCGTTTGCTGCGGCCATAGTACAGGAAGTGGACCATGACCCACACCATCACGGTGCTGATCAGGAAGTTGACAATATTGATGTGGCCGAACATTCCGGTTTGGAACAGCTGGCCGAAAAGTGTCGTGAAATCGGTATCCATAATCGGTGTCTTGAGCGTGAGGGGATTATATTATTGTCGCACAGCTGCCGAGGCGATAATGCGCTCGATGCTGCGCATGCGTTCTTTAAAGCGGTTCTGCTTGAGCGTGGGGTCGGTAAATGCCATGCCCATGCAGTACTTGCTGAACCCGTGCGGCTTGATGCGCAGCTGCAGCAGCAGGTCGAGGATGGGCGAGGGCTGCAGGCCGTCGCGCTTGAGTTCGATGATGGCCAGTCCGGTCATGGCGCGTGTGGCACCGTTGGTGTGGTTGACAAAGGCCAGCGAGGTGTCGATGGTGAGTCGCTCGGTGCAGGCGCGGTTCACCAGCGTGATGCGCCGGAATTCATTCTCCAGCGTGGGTACCAGCACCCGGTGGTCGTAACGCAGCTGGCGGTTCAGAAACTCGTGGATGTCGCCGCTGCTCTGCCTGACCATGCCGGGCCACAGCGAGAGTTCGTCGGTGGTCAAGGGCATGCGCTTTTTGTGGGTGCGCTTGTGGTTGTCCTTGGTCTTCACCTCCAGGTAGTGCAGCCCCGAGGCCACATACGACCGCACGCGCAGTTTCTGGCGGTTGAGATGCCCGTTCTGGTGCATGACATACATCGTGCGCTCGGGGGTGTCGAAGTACAAGGTGTGGTAGGGCGACAGTCGCAGGCCATCGGTCTCTTGGGCGCGGTACTCGCTCCGAGCCAGCTCAAGCAATCGGCACAGCATAGGCACCGATGTCACAAACTTGGTGTCGGTGCGGTTCATCAGCTTGATGGAGCTCATCTCCTCGAGCGTGATGGGGCTGAACTGCTGTATGATTTGATTGAGCATAGCTGCGGCTGAATATAATAAAACGGTCTCCTGGGGCAGATATTACTCCCCGGCGACCGTAATATCACTTTGCTGAATGTGGCCTGGAGCGGCTTTACGACTTGCCAAGCATGATGTTGACAATAGCATTGATGTCGGCCACGTCGACCGATGTGCCGCCAAGCACATACTGGCGCCCATTGTAGCTGGTGCCGTCGTCCTTGCCCAGCATGATGTTGATCAGGATGTTGATGTCCAGCACATCGACCGACCCGTCGCCATTGACGTCGCCCGTTGCGTAGGACGAGCCGCTGGTCTGCGTGTTGCTGAATTCCATGTAGGCCATCTGCGACAGGTTCACGGTCTGTGTCTGGCCACCTGCGGTGACCGATGCCTTGCCGCCGTTGAAGGTCATGCGCAGGCCTGTGGTGCCGAATTGGGTGATTTGGCCACCGGCGGTGACAAAATTCAGGTAATTGTAAGTGTCGGCATTCATGCCCACCGCGGTGAGCAGAGCCAGTGCCAACAAGATGATATACTTTTTCATAATGTCATGATTTTGTTTATTCCGATGAGATTTGGATAATCTTGGCTGCACTCGGCAAAACTCGAGCAAGCTCGGCTCTGCGCTCGTTGGCACAAGATTTGGATAGCAAAATTAGGTAATTCGTATTATTTTCCCAAATCTATTCAATAGATTTTGGACAATTTTCAGCCAAATAGTTCTGCTGCGTTGCGATTGCCCAGCTCGGTGTGGCTATGGCTCGGTCAAAAACGAGATGATGACACGGGTCGTCTTGGTCTCCCAGGTGGTGTAATCGATACCCACCATCAGGCCGCCGTTGGCATCGATGGGGCTGGCATTGGCACTGTAGCTGTACAGGTAGCCTCCGCTCATGGTGAGCGTGCCATCGCTCTTGATGCCCTTGGGCGAGGCCAGATTCTTGGGGCCCAGGGTCACCACCTGCACACTGCCGCCTGTCATGACGATGTCGCCCACATTGTTGATGCCCTTGCCGCCCTCGCCAGTGGCCTTGCACAGCAGCGAGCCACCGTTGATGGTGAGCGGCCAGTCGCACTTGATGCCGGCGCAGCTGCTGGTGTCGGCTGCCGCGATGTCGGTGGCCGGGGTGATGGCGACACCGCCGGTGGCGATGATGGTGGTGCGCCCGCCGTTGACGGTCATCGTCGAGTCGCACCTGATGCCCTTGCTGCCGTCGCCGCTGACGGCGATGTTGAGTACGCCGCCGTCGATGATGATGCCGTCATTGGCCTTGATGCCGTGGCCGGTGCTGCAAGTGATGTTGACCTTGCAGCCAGGCCTGAAGCGGAAATAGTCGTCGCTCACCAGTGCGTTGCGGCAGTTGCCGGCAATGTTGAGTGAACCCTTGCCGCTGACCAGCACTTGACCCTCGCTGAACAGGGTGCCCTTCATCTGCTCGCCGGCGATGTCGGTGTAGGTCGCACCGTCGGTCAGGGTGTTGCTCGTGCCGTCGGCCAGCACCAGGTAGAGCGACTTGCCGCCCTGGTTGTTGATGGCAGCACCGGTGGGATTGGTCAGCGTCAGCCCGTTGAGCGTGAGCTTGAACTTGTTCTCACTGTAGATTTTGAACGACCCGTTGTCGCTGGTGCCGCTCAGCACATAGTGCACGCGGTTGCTGGTCGACCGGATGACCACATGGCCCCCCTCCACCGTTGACCGCACGCGGCTGGTGTTGCCGCTGAGTGTCACCTGGTCGCCGTCGTAGGCCACGTTGATGGTGTAGGACCAGTCGGTGTTCTCCTCGTAGTCGCTGTAGGCCTCGTCGGTCTCGTCGGTGACCACGACATCGTCGGCCTCGACCAGGTCGCTGTAGTCCAGGGCTATGTCGATGGGGGTGATGACCTCTTCTTCAGGCTTGTCGCTGCCGCCTGAGCCATTGATCAGGTCGCTAAAGTCGGTGTCGTCGTTCACACAGGCTGTGGCGGTGATTGCCACCAGCAATATGGTCAGGTATTTTTTCATCGTTTCGTTGCTTTTTAGTTCTTGGTTGTCCGAGTCGCTGTCTCGGAGTACAAAAAACGTTCTGCTGCTCGTCGTATCTCTAAAACTTGAACTTATAGCTCATGCCCAGGTAGTGCGTGTTGCCCTCCTCATCGTCGTTGTACACGCGCTGGTAGCGGTAGAAGACGCCGAACACATGCTTCTTCTGCAGCGAGTAGTCGGCTCCAAGGCTATAGCGGATCTTGTCCAGCATGCTGTTGTTGAACACCTCGACGCTGGCCCAGGGGTCGATTTTGCAGTTGGGGATGTCCCAATCGACCTTGAAGCGGCTGCGCAAGATGTGTAAGTTCTTGCTCTTGATGTTGGTGTCTTCCCAATAGCCGTTGTCGAAGTCGTAGCGTCTGGTGGTCTTCTCGGGCCGGTAGGTGTAGCGCCACCGCTCGCGCAGCGACAGCTCCACACGGCCTATCTTATAGCTTCCGGTGACCGACGCGTAGACGCGGTGCCGCAGTCCCCAGTAGCTCGGTCGCCAGTTGTTGTAGTTGATCACCTCGTGCCCGTCGTCGTCGACGGTGGGCTCGTTGTAGGTGATTTTCTCGATGTTGTTGTCGATCAGCAGCTGGTAGCCTGCGTCAAGCTTGAGCCACTTCAGTGGCTTGTAGGCCCCGCCCAGCCCCAGGCTCACGCGGTCGGCGGTGCGGAAGTTGTTGCGCGAGCGGAACTCGGCCTCCAGCTCGGTGCTCCACTGCTTGTTGAACTTCTTCTCGACGGCGGCCCCCACGATGAGGCCGGCGTCATCGTCGGCCGCCACGGCCACCGAGGGCAGTGCTGCAGCCATTAGTAGTATTATGATGAGTCTGTTCATTGTCGTGATTATGATAAGTTGTTATGTGTAAACCTTAAATACTTAACGCATTGTTGCTGCGATTGTTGCATGACATTCAGCGAGCCGTGCGATTTATCGGGGCGAATGCCGCTATTCCTTCTTTCGGTCTAGCGCGATGCTGGCGAAGGCATAGATGCCCAGCACGATGATGAGCAGCTGCTGAACACCCCACACCAGCCAGGCAAAGGCCGAGGCCTGGGCATCGTAGGGAGTAGAGGGCGGAAACGCGCCTACGCCATAGAGCGACAGCCCGAAAATGATGGCGAACTGCCAGGGGCCGAGGCCCCCGTTGCTGGGCACGGCCATGCCCAGGCTGCTCAGCACAAACAGCACCAGGATCGGAATCACGCCCAGACCGGCGGTGAAGGTGAAGGCCTTGGACGCGATGTAGAGCTGCAAGAAGTAGCAACCCCAGATGAGCACGGTGTAGAGCAGGAACATCCACTTGCCGTCCATGTGGGCAATGGCTGCAAACCCCTCCCACAGGTCGTGCAAGATGCCGCGCACACGCGCGATGACACGGTTCTGCGAGGTGCTGCGGTAAATCCACACCAGCGACACCATGCCCAGAACGGCCACTGCCACCAGTGCCCACATGGTCCATGACGCTGCGGCGCCGGCATTGTCGCCACGCGCGGCGAAAAATTTCACAAAGGCATCCTGTGCCAGGAAGAAGGTGACGATGGTGAGCAGCAGCACCGTCACCGTGTCGCTCAGGCGGTCGCCAACCATCGACCCTAGCACGGTGGCAAACGGGGCCTTCTGTCGGCGGGCGATGTAGCCCGTGCGCCACACCTCGCCCAGACGAGGAAACACTAGATTCACAAAATAAGTGCCGAAGATGCTGTTGACTAGCACCCATAACGGAGCGTCGATGTCGATGGCACGCAGCTGCAGCCGCCAGCGCAGGGCGCGGAAGATGTGGCTCAGCACACTCACCACAATCACGGGCACAAACCACCAGTAGTTCACGTCTTGGCGCAGGCTGGTCTTGATGGCCTCTAGGTCCACATTCTTATATAGAAACCAGGCAAGCCCCACACTGATGGCGATGGGGATGCCATACTTGAGCAGTTTCGATACGATATCTTTCATTGTTGTCAGGGATTTTTGCAGCCGCAAAGGTAGTGCTTTTAATTGAAAATTGAAAATTGAGCATTGATTTTTGCTTAAGGAACTATGTAGGTGTTGTCCCTTTGCTTAAGCACAGTCTTGCCCGGTCGCGCGATGTGGGGCTAAAAAATGCTAATCGCTGCACAGGTGTGTTCCTGTGCAGCGATTAGGAAAGTGTGTGTAGTGCCGTGTCTGGCGGCAGTGAGCTTTACTTGATCACGACCTTACGGCCACCCACGATGTAGATGCCGGCGGGCAGACTGTTGAGGTCGGCGCTGCGCTGCATCATGCGGCCATCGATGGTGTAGACGGGTCCCTGGACGGCGGCATCGGTGGCGATTTCGCTGATGGCTGTGGTGGTTCCCACCTCAATCCAGTTGATGGTGACCATGCCGAAGTTCACCTCGCCGGGCATGAGCACATAGAGCGGCGTGTAGAGCTGCGGCTCGGTGGTCGATGTGGCGGTGATGGTGATGGTGTGGCCGTTGTCGCCGATGGTCATGTTGTTGCGCAGGTCGTTTCCGGGTTGACCATTGAGGTACCAGAACGAGCCTCCCAGACCTGTCATCTCCTCCTCGCTGGTGATAATCAGCTCATAGTTGTCGGTGTCGGTGTAGTGATAGCCTACGAGTGTGACACTGTGGTCGCCGGCGGTGAGCACCTGGCCCTGGCTGGGCTCGGGAGCGGCGGTGACGGTGAGTTCAATCTGTGCGGTGATGGCATCGCCGGGAGCACGGCGCGGTGCACCGGTGGCGGGATCTTGCGGTGCAACGTAGGTAGCTGTGATGGTGGCGTTGCCCTGAGCGATGGCGCTCACCAGACCATTGGCGTCGATGGTGGCCACATCCTCGTTGCTGCTAGCGAATGTCAGGCCGTTGGTCACGACATTGCCGTCCTGGTCCTTGACGGTGAGCTGCAGGGTCTTGCCGGCTTGCACCTCGTTGGCCTCGGCCTCGATGGTGATGGCGGTAACCTCGGCAGGAGTTTCGCCGGCGGTCTTGTAGAAGTAGATGTTGTCGATCAGCAGTGCGTCGGTGCCATTGCCCTGGTCAATCTTGAGCTGGAATGCCTTTCCGGTGAAGTCGAGGTTGAACTGGCTCATGGGGATGTCGATGCTGTTCCACTGGCCGGCAGTGAGGTTGATGGTAATCTGCGAGTTCTCGGCCGGAGTGACGCCCGTCAGGATGGGCGTGATGCCGAAGTTCATCGTCTGCATGGGATACACGTCCACGTGCAGATACTCCATCTCGCTCAGGTCGAGCTGCGGGTTGAAGCCCTCGAAGCCCAGATAGTTGAAGTTGGTCAGACCATACAAGTGGTCGCCATCGGCAGTGAGGTCGCTCACAGCGGTGCTTTGGCCCCAACCTCCCCACCAGTAGCCGGTGGCGGCAGTGTAGGCGTCGCTGTACAGGGCGATGACGTTCTCGGCAGGCTGTGTGGGCACGGGAGCGGCAACCAGGGCGGTTGTGGTGGCCGTCACGGTCTGTGCCGGCGAGGTGTTGCTGTTATCGTCCATAGCCACTACACTGAAGCTGTAGGCGGTGTTGGGTGTCAAGCCGTTGACGGCATAGGTGATCTCAGCACCGTTGGCACCGCTGGTGGTGGCATTGATGTTGTGCTCGGTGTCGGTGATGCGGTAAATCACGTTGGTGGCAACGTTGTCGGTGCCCTTCAGGGCCAGTGTCACACCCAGCGGTGTCACGCTGGCGACCTCGGCCTTCTCCAGTACGGGAGCCTCGGTGTCTTCGGTGGCGGGCTTCTCGAAGTAGAAGTTGTCGAGATAGAACTCATTCTCGCCAACGAGCTCAATCACCATATAGTTGGCGCCAAACACATTCTTGCCGGTGAGGTCGACTGTCACATCGTTCCACTGTCCGGGAACAAGGCCCTCGTAGGTGACCTTGCCCTCATAGGTGTTGTCCTTGAAGATGTTGAGCGAGGTGGCCGAGTAGGGATACACCTGCACGTGGGCAGTGGTGTATTCGGCTGTCGGGGCGGTGATGGTGTTCAGGATGGGCGACCAGCTGCGGCCGTTGACACCGGTACCCTTGACGTGCACCAGCGGATGGTTGTCCACCAGTCTAACCACCTCGCAGGTGCTATACAGCGGATTGGGAGCTTCGCCGCCAACTCCCCAGCCAGGGTTGCTTTCGGTCAGGGCGGGCTTGTTGTATGTATCGCTGAAGACCACCAGCACGTTGGCTGCCTGGGCGGTAGGAGCGGCAGGATTGGTGGTGGGAACCTCGATGACTACGGCATTGACTGTGATGTCGATGGCGTTCGACACCAGCTCGCCCAGGCTGGCGGTGATGCTGGTGGTGCCGGCTGCTACTGCGGTAAACAGCCCATTGGCGTCAATCGTGCCCACGGCAGGGGCGCTGCTGTTCCATGTCAGTCCGTCCACATTGGATATGGTACCGCCCAGCTGGTTCTTGACTGTGGCGGTGAGCTGCGCCGTCTCGTCCTTGTTGAGCAGTCGGCTGTTTGTGCTGATGGTGATCTCGTTAGCCGTCAGGCCGCCATCAATGTTGTAGACGCCCAGCTCATAGAAGCTGTAGCCGTAGTTTGTGCCGCGCTCCGTGCCGTAGAACTCGACATAGCGGTAGGTGGCCGGAGTGAACTCGAAAGTCTGGGTGTAGGGGAAGCCCTGAAGCTCTTGCCCCGCGACAGTCACCAGTGTGGTGCCGTCGGCGATGAAGCCATCGTCGCCCAGGTCGTTTCCGGCAACGATGGTGAACGACTTGCCGTAGGCACCCTCCCACTGGATGCTGATGGCATTGAACGTGGTTGCCTCGCCCAGGTCAACCATCCACAGTTGCGGGTCTTGGGCGTGAGCCGACTCCCAACGTGTGCCGGCCTGGCCGTCGTTGCCTTCAGCGGCAGTGCCCGACGTGGCGACCGAGGTTTTGCCAACGGCCAGGTTGGTCTGGCCGAATGCTGTCATCACCACCAGGGCGGCGACAGCCAGAGTAAGAAATTTTTTCATAGAAGATTGTTTTTAGTTAAACAAATATTTTTCTCGCTATTTTTTTGTGTCAATTTTATCATTTAGCCTCGATGATTCACAGTCCTTACTGCTGTATAATCACAAAAGCCCAACGTTATGCTCACTCATTGTTCTTGAACCTGCTGTTTTAATCTTGAATAAGCAATGCAAAATTACTTCTTATTGCGTGCGTGTGTACAAATATTAGATGCGACTTGGCTACGACAACCACTACGACAAAAACTCACTTTTGCCATGGAAGTAGCATTTAATAACTTGATAAATAGCTTGTTGGTGTGTTTGTTTCACTTCGACTGGCCAGTGCCGCTTGCCGGGTGTGAATGCCGATGACTGAAAAGCGACAACCGCCCCCGGCCGAGCCTTGCCCAAGCCCCGGTAGAGTGCCCAAAGACCGAAAACCGAAAAAAATGCCGCGTTGTGCTGGCTGTGCGTAATATTTTTTTTGTAACTTTGCAAGCTAAACCAAAAACTTAGCAACAATGATGCAAGTACGCGCCAAGAAATCGCTGGGTCAGCACTTCCTGACCGACCTTACTGTGGCCGAGCGCATAGCCGCCACACTCGACGACTTCCGCCACCAGCCCACGCTGGAGGTGGGACCGGGCATGGGCGTGCTCACCGAGCCGCTGATCGAGCGGGGCCATGACCTCACTGTCGTGGAACTGGACCAGGAGAGTGTGCGCTACCTGCAGCTGAACTTCCCACAGCTTCAGGGACGCATCATCGGCCAGGACTTTCTCAAGCTCGACCTGCATCAGGTGTATGGCGACAGGCCGTTCAGCATCATTGGCAATTATCCGTACAACATTTCGTCGCAGATTTTCTTTAAGGTGCTCGAATATAAAGACCAGGTGACCTGCTGCAGTGGCATGTTGCAACGCGAGGTGGCACAGCGCATCGCTGCCGGGCCGGGCAGCAAGACCTATGGCATCCTCTCGGTGCTGCTGCAGGCATGGTACGACATCGAGTATCTCTTTACCGTCGACGAGCATGTGTTCAACCCGCCCCCAAAGGTCAAGTCGGGCGTCATCAGGCTGGTGCGCAATCAGGTCACCGACCTGGGATGTGACGAGAGGCTGATGAAGACGGTGGTCAAGACATCGTTCGGGCAGCGGCGTAAGACGCTGCGCAACTCGCTACGAGGACTGCTGCCCAAAGGCAGTGAGGTGCTTGAGCGCGATGTGTTCCGACAACGCCCCGAGCAGCTGAGCGTGAGTGAATTCATCGAACTTACCAACCTTGTGCGTGACGCGCTGGAGTCTAATCCCGACATCAATGAAAGAACTGAACGAACAGAACCTTGAGCGACTGGAAGAGCTTATTGAGCTCAAGGACAAAGAACAGGTGATGAGCCTCATCACCGATATGCACCCTGCCGACATTGCCGAGGTGGTGAGCGACCTCGATGCCGAGCAGGCACTGTTTATAATGCTACTGCTCGACGACGAGACGGCAGCCGATGTGCTCGTCGAACTCGATGAGGACGAGCGGGCCGACCTGCTCGAGCTGATGCCCAACGAGGAAATCGCCAAGCAGCTGGAGCAAATGAACGCCGACGATGCCGTCGACCTGATCCAAGAGCTGGACAAGGAAGACCAGGAGGATGTGATCAAGCACATCGACGATGTGGAGCAGGCTGGCGACATTGTCGACCTGATGCAGTATGACGAGGACACCGCAGGTGGACACATGAGCACCGAGATGATTGTCGTCAACGAAAACCTGTCGATGCCCGACTGCATCAAGGCCATGCGAGAGCAGGCCGAGGACATGGACGAGATTTATAACATCTATGTCGTGGACGACGACCACCGTCTCAAAGGCATCTTCCCGCTCAAGACCACCATCACCAACCCCAGCGCGAGCAAAATCAAGCATGTGATGGAACCCGACCCCATCAGCGTCAAGACCGACACGCCCATCGAGGACGTGGCGCTCGACTTCGAGAAGTACGACCTGGTGGCCATGCCGGTGGTCGATGGCATAGGCCGACTGGTGGGGCGAATCACCGTCGACGACATCATCGACCAGGTGCGTGAGCAGGGCGAACGCGACTATCAGTTGGCATCGGGTATCTCGGCCGATGTCGAGACCGACGACAACATCTTCACACAGGTCAAGGCACGACTGCCATGGCTGCTCATCGGGCTTGTGGGAGGCATTGCCAACGCGTTTATCCTCGATGGAGGGGGCGACGAGGCCGACCTGCTGCAGATCCTGCCGGGCATGGCGCTGTTCATACCGCTCATTGGCGGCACTGGCGGCAATGTGGGCACACAGTCGAGCGCCATCGTGGTGCAGGGTCTGGCCAACGGCAGCCTGGAAATCCGCCATGCCGCCAAGCACTTGTTCAAGGAGTTCGGCGTGGCCATCTTCAATGCCCTTATCATCTCGGCATGCCTGTTTGCCTACAACTGGTTTTTCCCGGCCGACGACGACCCGCTCAAGGCCAACATCACCACCATGGCGGTGACGCTGTCGCTGTTTGGCGTCATTCTGTTTGCCTCGGTTTTCGGCTCGCTCGTGCCCATTGTGCTCGAGAAGCTCAAGATTGATCCGGCCATCGCCACGGGACCCTTTGTCACCGTCACCAACGACATCGTGGGCATGATCATCTATATGACCGTCAGCACCTGGCTCATCACCACTTTCACCAACCTGATGGTCTAGGCATTCGTCCGGAAAAGTGGCACAATCAAGCCAATATTCGTCCAGAAAAGTGGCTCAATCAAGCCAATATTCGTCCAGAAAAGTGGCACAATCAAGCCAATATTCGTCCAGAAAAGTGGCAAACTGTTGGTTTTGTCACTGAAAAGCAGTAACTTTGCAGCCAAGTTAAAGAGTCAAGAAAAATGAAACGATTTTTGTATGATTCATTGCTGTCATGGAAAACCGACCCCGAACGCAAACCGTTGATTCTGGAGGGAGCGCGACAGGTGGGCAAGACATGGCTGTTGTCAGAGTTTGGTCGAAATGAATTCGACAATCTGGTCTATGTCAACTGCCATGATGACCCTGTTGCGCAGAAAATATTTGCTATGGACCTCAAGACCGATCGTATTTTGCGTGATGTCGAAGCCTTGACCGGACATCATGTTGAGGCAGGACGCTCGTTGCTGTTTTTTGATGAAATACAAGAAGCGCCACAAGGACTTGCGTCGCTGAAGTACTTCTGTGAGCAGGTTCGTGAATTACATGTTGTTGTGGCTGGCTCACTGCTGGGTGTCACGCATCGTACAGGCGAATCATACCCTGTTGGCAAAGTTGATCTGTTGCGCCTGCAACCCATGACATTCATCGAGTTTCTGTGGGCAATGGACAATGAGTTGCTGGCTCAAATGGTCATGCGTTGTGACTGGCAAGGGTTGAAAAATTTTGATGCTAAATTTCAGGATTTGCTAAGACAATACTACTATGTGGGGGGCATGCCCGAGGCCGTGCTCAGTTATGTTACTCGCCATGAACTGGCGCGTGTCAGAGAAATCCAAGACCAGATTATTTCGGCCTATATCAACGATATGGCAAAACATACAGCTAGCATTACCGATCGTATACGCTTAGTTTGGCAGAGCATCCCCGCACAATTGGCTAAGGAGAACAAGAAATTTATATACGGCGCATTGCGTAAGGGTGGTCGTGCTAGAGACTTTGAAACGGCCATACAGTGGCTGGTTGATGCTGGACTGGTGCATCGAGTGCATCGATGCAAAGTACCTGAAATGCCTCTCAAGTTTTCGGAGGACTTTGATGCGTTCAAACTCTATTTGCTTGATGTGGGGCTTTTAGGGGCGTTGGCTGGTGTTGAGGCGCGGAAAATGTTGTTGAGCAACGAAATTTTCGGGCAATATCGGGGTGCATTTACCGAGAACTATGTATATCAGCAACTTTGTATTCGCGATAAACTACCCATTTGCTATTATAGTAAGGATAATGCTCAAGTAGAAGTCGACTTTGTCATGCAACTGCCACAACGCATATTACCTATCGAAGTGAAGGCCGAGATTAATGTTAAGAGCAAGTCGCTGTCTCAGTTTGTCAATATCGATTATGCCAGCCTTGGTTTGAAAGGCCTGCGATGCTCGATGTTGCCCTACGTAGACCAAGGTTGGATGGAGAACATCCCCTTGTATGCCATTGAAGGGTACATGGGCAAACAATTATCTGCCACGCCAACACAATGACACTTTGGACAACGCAAGGAATTGCCATCTATCATCAACTGCAAAAAGCCGGTATCGCATGGTGCAACAAGCCGATATGGGGTGACGAACGTGCCTTCCTCATTGCTTATCGGTGGATGGCTGGGCAAATGCGGCAACGCATTGATTTCCCACCTGTACAAGGAATTGTATTCCCCATGTGGGGATGGTATCAATATATTAGCTCAAAGGACAGAAAACCACCATTGAGTCCTCATGAAATCCCTGAGGGGATTCAGTATTTTTTTTGTTTGATGTCGCCAAATCATTGTTATTGTCTGGGATTATTTGTACCTTTGCAATGCTCTTTCATTAATCGCTTAAATACTTAAAATCATCAGGATACATGAACAAGGTAATTATTATCGGATGCGGTGGAGTCGGCACCGTGTGCGCACACAAGTGCGCCCAGAATCCCGACGTGTTCAATGAGATCGTGATTGCCTCGCGCAATCGCGCCAAGTGCGATGCCGTGGCGCGTGCCATTGGCGCTCCCAACATCACCACCGATCAGGTAGATGCCGACGACGTCGACCAGCTGGTGGCACTGTTCAACCGCCACAAGCCCAATCTGGTCATCAACTTGGCGTTGCCCTACCAGGATCTCACCATCATGGAGGCATGCCTGCAGTGTGGTGTGAACTATCTGGACACGGCCAACTATGAGCCGCGCGACGAGGCGCACTTCGAGTACAGCTGGCAGTGGGCCTACCGCGAGCGCTTCGAGAAGGCCGGACTCACGGCAATACTGGGCTGCGGCTTCGACCCGGGCGTGACCAGCATCTACACCGCCCGTGCTGCCAAGCACCACTTCCGGGAGATTCACTACCTCGACATCGTGGACTGCAATGCCGGCGACCACGGCAAGGCATTCGCCACCAATTTCAACCCCGAGATCAACATCCGCGAGATCACACAGAAGGGACTCTACTGGCAAGACGGCAAGTGGGTCGAGACCGAGCCGCTAGAGATTCACCAGCCGCTCACCTATCCTGGCATTGGGCCGCGCGAGAGCTACCTGCTGCACCACGAGGAAATCGAGTCGCTGGTCATCAACTATCCCACCATCAAGCGGGCACGCTTCTGGATGACCTTTGGCGAGCAGTATCTCAAGCACCTGGAGGTGATTCAGAACATAGGCATGAGCCGCATCGACGAGGTGGAGTATGAGGCTCCGCTGGCCGACGGCACCGGCACGGCCCGCGTCAAGATTGTGCCGCTGCAGTTCCTTAAGGCCGTGCTGCCCAACCCGCAGGATCTGGGCGAGAACTATCAGGGCCAGACCAGCATCGGCTGCCGCATCAGTGGCATTGGCAAGGATGGCCAGCCGCTCACCTATTATATCTACAACAACTGCGACCACCATGCCGCCTATCAGGAGACCGGCATGCAGGCCGTGAGCTATACCACCGGTGTACCGGCCATGACCGGAGCCATGATGTTCCTTAAGGGACTGTGGGTCAAGCCCGGTGTGCACAATGTGGAGGAGTTCGACCCCGACCCGTTCCTCGACGAGGTGGCACGGCAGGGCCTGCCCTGGCACGAGCAGTTCAACATTGACCTTGAGCTTTAACCCTACCGCAACACCCCTTCCCTGGCAGCGGTAGTCCCCATCCCCTGGCAGGTGAGAGCCCAGGGGAGGGGTCATCGCCAAAGCACAATTCACAATGACTGCCAGGCAGCAGTCCCCCTCCCCTGATAGGGGAGGGGTTAGGGGAGGGGTCATCGCCAATGCACAATGACTGCCAGGCTGCGTCTGCCGACCAGTAGGGCATCGGCGTGCCGCGTGATTAGCTACAGTCCCGAGAGGAGTAGGGCTGCGCCGCAGGCACAGTGGCATATGTACCACTGAAATTCAGAACTCCTTGAAGCACAGGGGCAGCGTCGACGCGATGCTCTCCAGACGGTAGACCGTGTCACGGCCGGCGAGCAGAATCTCGATGGGGTGGGGTGCGTTTTTCTCAAACTCCAGGATGGCCTGGCGGCAAACGCCGCATGGAGCCACCGGTTCGGCCACTATCTGGCCGTTCTGTGCTGCCGTGATGGCCAGTTTGCGTACCGGCACGCCCGGAAAGCGTGCGCCGGCGGCATAGATGGCGCTGCGCTCGCCGCAGATGCCCGCAAAGGCCGCATTCTCCTGATTGGCACCGATAAAATACTCGCCGTTGTCCAGCACCAGCGCGGCTCCAACATGGTAGTTGCTGTAGGGTGCGTAGGAGGCACCGGTGGCCTGGCGAGCCATGTCGACAAGTTTTTTATCCTCTTCAGTTAGTTCAGTGTAAGCAAAAACTTGTACCTTTGTGGTGATATTTTTTTCGGTCATGACTTTACGGTTTAGAAAATGATAGGCAAAAGTAGTTATAATTTCTTAAACAACAAACAAAAAGCGGCATTTTGCTTGATTTTCGTGCTGATGACCGCGCTTTTTGCGAAAGCGCAGGCACTCAGTGCGAGGTATCTCGAGTACATTGAGCGCTTCAAGGGCATCGCCCTGCAGCACCAGCGCGACTTTGGCGTGCCGGCGGCCATCACGCTGGCGCAAGGCTTGCTCGAGAGCAATGCCGGGCAGAGCTACCTAGCCCGGCGGGGAAACAACCACTTTGGCATCAAGTGCTACAGCTGGAAGGGGCCGGTTGTGGAGTATGACGACACGCTCACCCACAACTGCTACCGTAACTATGGTTGTGCCGAGGACTCGTTTCTGGACCACGCCAAATTTCTGCGCGGCAAGCGCTACAGTTCGCTCTACGACCTGGATGTGTCTGACTATCAGGGATGGGCGCAGGGGCTGCGCGACTGCGGCTATGCCGAGGACCCGGCCTATCCGCAGAAGCTGGTGCGAATCATCGAGCAGTATGAGCTGAACCTGCTGGCGCAGGATGTGCGGGGCGAGCCTCTGCCGGAGAAGGGCGTGGTGCCGCCCCCGCCCAAGCGCAAGGACGATGTGGCCCAGGTGCAGGTGCCGCCGCGTCCGGCACGGCAGCGGCGAGTGGCTCAGCGGCCGGAGGTGCCCGAGCCGTCGCATGCGCAAATCGACCGGCGTGTGGCCGCTAAGCGCCACGCCGGTGACCGCCGCCCTGGGGGCAGCAACAACCGTGTGGCCGCCAGCGCCGACAACGACTAGTCTCAGCGCAGCAGTAGTTCGGGCAGGTCGTGGTCGGGGTGGAAGCGCGCCATGTCGACGTAGACGTTGATGCCGGCCATGATGCCGTCCTCGCTGAACTGCCAAATGGTGTATTCGCCCTCCCAGCTGATGGTGGGCTGGGTGCTGGAGTAGCGCCCGATGTAGAGTGGATATTTGTTGAACTGCGGCGAGAGGTTCTGGTTGTAGAAGTCCATGGTCGAGTAAATCATGGGTTTGCGGCCATAGTGGCGCTCCAGCATACCGGCCAGCAGCGACACACTGTCGATGAGCTGGCTGCGCGACCAGTTGCCGCGGTCCTCGACGTCGATCATGGGAATCAGGTCCTGCCGCACGGTGCCCATGGTGCGCACAAAATTGTCGTACTGCTGCACGATGGGCGACTTGGTCGACAGGTAGTGGTAGCTGCCCACAAGCAGGCCGTAGCGTTGCGCCTGACCGACGTTGTCGGCGTAGTGTGGCGACTGGTAGGTCTCGCCCTCGGTGGCTTTGATGTAGGCAAAGCGGATGTCGTCGTTGGCGGTGACCTTCTCCCAGTTGATGTCGCCCTGATGGCTCGACACATCGATGCCGTCGATCAGTGCCCCGTCGCGGCGTTGGGGCACGTCGCGCCTGTCACGCCGACTGCCCTGACTAGAGCATGCCGCCATGACAACCACAATGCCCAACACGAGCACCAGCCATATCAGCTTGATCCATTTCATTGCCATCGGTTTCATCAGGCTGCAAATTTACAAATAAAATCGGATACGGCCAACCGCCCCACGAAAAGACTACATTTTTAACGAAAAACACCGAAAAAAGTTACAATCAGTTGGAACTTGACAGATAATTGTGTATCTTTGTGGCGAAAAAATTGAATTATTCACCTAATATTAGAAGACTATGGAAGGAATGAATCCTAATGTCCCCACTGGTGTCCGCCCTCAGCTAGGGTTTGTCGACGCAGTCAAGATTTGCTTAACCGAGAAGTATTGTGACTTCAATGGCCGTGCTCGCCGCTCAGAGTACTGGTGGTTCTGCTTGTGCAACTTCGTGCTGTCTTATGTCGTCAACCTCATCGGCGGCTTGATCAGCCCCACGGTGGGTATGGTGCTGACGTGTATTGTCACTCTAGGCCTGTTGCTGCCAGGTCTGGGCGTGTGTGTCCGCCGCCTGCACGACATCGGCAAGAGCGGCTGGCTAGTGTTGTTGGCTTTAATTCCTCTGGTGGGTGCCATCATTCTGATTGTGTGGTACTGCAAGGACAGTGACCGCGGCTCAAACGCCTATGGTCCATCACCCAAGTACAACTGATGACTTGCACCATCACTTTCAACATGAGGCTGTGTCGTTTTTTGACACAGCCTCATGTTTTGTTGGATGACGGTGATGTGTCACGGCAGTTGTTGCTTGCCGCAACCGAAACTGGCGATGGAAAATAAAAATTAAAACTGCGTTTTTAATTTTGTATTTCGCTCGACTTGCGCTAATTTTGCCGAAAAATTTCGGAATTAGTGGAAATCAAGCAACTGTGTGACCTGTTTTGTGGGCCGGCACGGCAGGAGGCACTGCGCCAACTGCTGGACGGCCGACGGCGCGGCACGATGGTCATCGACGGACTGGCCGGATCGGCCTCGTCGGTGCTGTTCTCGCGCCTGCCACGCCGCAAGCAACCCTACCTGATTGTGGCCAACGACCTGGACGAGGCGGGCTATATCTATAATGACCTGGTGCAACTGAGCGATGAGAGCCAGGCTCTGATTTTTCCCAGCGGCTACAAGCGCGACATCAAGTATGGACAAGTCGATGCTCCCAACGGCATCCTGCGCACCGAGGTGCTCAATCAGTGGTATGCCAGCCCGTCGCTGCGCTGGGTGGTGAGCTATCCCGAGGCACTGGCCGAGCGGGTGGCCTCGCGGCAGACCATCGAACAGACCACCGTCGAGTTGGCTGTGGGCCAGACCGTCGACCAGGTAGAGACAGCCCGGAGGTTGCGCGAGCTCGGGTTCACACAGGTCGATTACGTCTACGAGCCGGGGCAGTTTGCCGTGCGTGGCTCGATAGTGGATGTGTACAGCTACAGCAACGAGTTGCCCTACCGCATTGACTTCTTTGGCGACGAGATCGACTCGATACGCACATTCAACGTCGAGACCCAGCTCAGCGAGCAGCGTGTGGAGAGCATAGGCATCATCGGCAACAACGGCAGCCAGAGCGCGACGGGAACCTCGCTGCTCGACTACATCCAGCCCGAGACGATGCTACTGTGCCGCGACGCGCAGTGGCTCGAGAGCCGTGTGCGAGACATAGCGGCCGAGGGGATGTCGGACAGTGCTGTCATCGCCCGTGAGGGCGACCAGCATGCCATGGATCAGGTGGTGGACGTGGACCACTTTGCCGCCATGCTGCACTCGATGCGCCGCATCGACTTCAGCTATGGCGAGAGTGCCCTCAAGAGCGACTCGCGACTGACGCTGCACTGCCTGCCGCAGGGCATCTACCACAAGAACTTCGACCTGATCAGTGAGTCGTTCAAGGACTTCCTGAACCGAGGGTATCAAATCATCATCCTGAGCGACAACGACAAGCAGATAGCGCGACTGCGCGCCATCTTCGACGACCGCAAGGACGATATACGCTTTGAGCCATGTCTGCGAACGCTACACGAGGGGTTTGTCGACGACGACCTGCGGCTGTGCGTGTTCACCGACCACCAGATCTTCGACCGTTTCCACAAGTACAACCTCAAGAGCGAGCGGGCGCGCTCGGGCAAGCTGGCCCTGTCGCTCAAGGAGCTGAATCAGATTGAGGTGGGCGACTATATCGTCCATGAGGATCACGGCATCGGCAAGTTTGGCGGACTGTTGCGCACGGCGGTCAATGGCAAGATGCAGGAGATGATCAAGCTCACCTACCTGAACGGCGACACCATCTTTGTGTCGATCCACTCGCTGCACAAGCTCTCGAAGTACCGCGGCAAGGAGGGCATCGAGCCGCGCCTGCACAAGCTGGGCAGCGGCACCTGGAACAAAATCAAGTCGCGCACCAAGAGCCGGCTCAAGGACATCGCCCGCGACCTGATCAAGCTCTACGCCCAGCGGCGCAAGGAGCAGGGGCATGCCTTCTCGCCCGACGGCTATCTGCAGCAGGAGCTGGAGGCGTCGTTCGTCTACGAGGACACGCCCGACCAGCTCAAGGCCACGCAGGCCGTGAAGGCCGACATGGAGAGCGCCAAACCCATGGATCGACTCGTGTGCGGCGACGTGGGCTTCGGCAAGACCGAGGTGGCCATACGCGCGGCCTTCAAGGCCGCCGTCGACGGCAAGCAGACTGCTGTGCTGGTGCCCACCACGGTGCTGGCGTTCCAGCACTACAACACCTTCAGCGAACGTCTCAAGGACTTCCCGGTGCGGGTCGACTACCTGAGCCGCGCACGCAAGCCCAAGGATGTCAAGCAACTGCTGCTCGACCTGGCACAGGGCAAGATTGACATCATCATAGGCACACACAAGCTCATCGGCAAGACCGTCAAGTTCCATGACCTGGGCCTGCTGGTCATCGACGAGGAGCAGAAGTTCGGCGTAGCCACCAAGGAGAAGCTTAAGCAGCTCAAGGTCAATGTCGACACACTGACCATGAGCGCCACGCCCATACCGCGCACCCTGCAGTTCTCGCTCATGGGCGCACGCGACTTGAGTGCCATCAACACGCCGCCGGCCAATCGATATCCCATCCTCACCCAGCTGGGCACGCTCGACGACGATGTGCTGGCCGAGGCCATCAACTTCGAGCTCTCGCGCAACGGGCAGGTATTCTTTGTCAATAACCGCATCGAGCAGCTCTACAACCTGAAGCAGATGGTGAACCGCGTGGTGCCCGATGCACGCGTGGTGGTGGCTCACGGCCAGATGCCGCCCGAGCAGATGGAGCAGATCATCATCGACTTTGCCAACCACGACTACGACGTGCTGCTGGCCACCACCATCATCGAGAGCGGCATCGACATGCCCAATGTCAACACCATCATCATCAACAATGCCCAGAGCTATGGTCTGAGCGACTTGCACCAGTTGCGCGGACGCGTGGGGCGCAGCAGCCGCAAGGCGTTCTGCTACCTGCTGGTGCCGCCCGGCCGACCGCTCACCACGGTGGCACGGCGCCGCCTGCAGGCCATCGAGAGTTTCAGCGACCTGGGAGCTGGCATCCACATTGCCATGCAAGACTTGGACATACGCGGCGCAGGCAACCTGCTGGGTGCCGAGCAGAGCGGCTTCATTGCCGACCTGGGCTATGAGACCTACCAGAAAATCCTCACGGAGGCTGTGCTGGAACTGCGCACCGAGGAGTTTGCCGAGGAGTTTGCCAACGACAACCCCACCGGCGACGACCAGCAGAGCTTTGTCAACGACTGCACTATCGACACCGACCTCGAGCTGATGTTCCCGGCCACTTATGTGCCGCAAGAGAACGAGCGCATAACCTTGTACCGCGAACTCGACGGCATGGAGACCGAGATGCAGGTCAAGGACTTCGAGGCACGCATGGTGGACCGCTTCGGCCCCATCCCGCCGATGGCTCAGGAGCTCATACGCATTGTGCCGCTGCGCCGCTATGCCCGCCGCCTGGGCATCGAGAAGATTGCCCTCAAGGGCGGCATGATGTACACCTACTTCGTGGGCGAGGAGAACGTGGCCTACTATCAGTCGCCGGCCTTCGGCCGCATGTTGCAGTACTTGCAGAACAACCCGCGCCGTTGCCACATCCGCGACAAGGGCGGCCGCCGCTCGTTCAGCATCGAGCAGGTCACCACCGTCACCCAGGCCCTCGACATCCTGCGCCTCATCACCGACCTGCCCACCATTTCATAATTCATTTACTTCCTAAAGTAGCATCGTAACCGTTCGTATCTTAGGCCCTGCCTAAGAAATAAACAATGGTAGGGACGGCACCCCTGTGCCGTCCGCCTCCGGGCTGCAACATTACCTTTTGTTGAGGCCGGCGGCATAGCGATGTCGTCCCTACCTTGACGCAGGGATGACGAACGGCATCCCTATAACAATCTAATTATCAATACCGTGTGAAAGTGTTACATGGTAGCGATTGTGCGTTTCCCCTCCCCTTTGGAAAAGGGGAGGGGAGCCTCGCTGGAACCAATCGCTGAACAGAAATAATGAAGTGTATGTGATGCCTTTGGGGCAAACAAGAGGGGACAAATCCGGCCATCAAACACCATTTTGCCTTCCATTTGGCTAAATAAATACCCCTTTATTTGGCCAAAACATATATTTTTTCTATATTTGTGGCTGCATTATAACTCTTTTCTAAATATTTTTCAAACACTTATGAAAGCAAGATTTTTTGCAATGATGTTTGCACTGGTGGGCATGCTTACCGCCGGGGCACAATCGCTCACCAGCCACGAGTGGGCTGCCGAGACCGAGGCTTTCAAGGGAGCCACAGTGACCATCATGACCAGCTTTGATGATGACGGCACTTGCACCATGCTTATGTTCATGGATCAGGAGATTGAGCGCGGCACGGTGATGCTGGCCATGATTGCACCGGGCACCTACACCTACGACGGCAAAAGGTTGCACATGAAGATTGCCACCGGTATGGCGCAGTTCTATGACGATGTCGACATGAAGGCATCAAACAAAGGCCTGGCCGACAAGATGAACCACGTGATGAAACAGGAGATCGAGAAGGCTGTACCGGGCATGAAGAAGCAATTTTTGAGCATGGTGAGCGACTACAGCGACCTGCAAGTCTCGCGCCTGACGGCCAGCGAGATGGTGACCAACATCGGCACCTTCAAGGGGCTGCCCCGCGGCTCGATGGAAAAAATGCTCTCTGAGTGAAAACCAAAACATAAAATTCTACGACAATGAAACAATCCGGAACACTGTTACGACTGGCCGTGGTGGGCATTGCCATCGCGGCCACTGCCTGTGCCTGTACGGCCCGAGGCACCCAGGTGCCATCGGCACGCACCGCCCAGGAGCAAACGGTGGCCACGGGCCCTGAAGTCAGCAAGGCACACTCGGTGGTAGTGGGCGCGGCGCGCACCGACCGCTACGTGCCACTGCTGCAGGGCAAGCGCATAGCTCTGCTGAGCAACCAGACGGGCATGGTCGCCGACCGCCATGTGCTCGACATCATGCTCGAGCACGGGCTGCAAGTGACCACCATCTTCTCGCCCGAGCATGGATTCAGGGGCACTGCCGATGCCGGCGAGCATGTCTCGAGCAGTGTCGACCAGAAGACGGGCATACCCATCGCGTCGCTCTACGATGGTAAGAGTCCTATGCCCAGCGCCGAGACCATGAGCAAATTTGATGTCATTGTCACCGACATCCAGGATGTGGGATTGCGCTTCTACACCTATTATATCACCATGGTCAACCTGATGGATGCTGCCGCCACCTACGGCAAGGAGTTTGTCGTGTTCGACCGCCCGAACCCCAACATCATGACCGTGGACGGACCCATATTGGACATGAAGCTCAAGAGTGGAGTGGGGCGGCTGCCCATACCCACCGTCTATGGCATGACCATGGGCGAACTGGCGCAGATGGTCAATGGCGAGGGATGGCTCAAGGAGGGTAAGCGGGTGCCGCTCACGGTAATTCCCTGCGAGGGTTACACACGCCACACGCGCTATGAGTTGCCCATCGCTCCGTCGCCCAACCTGCCCAATATGCTCTCGGTCTACCTCTACCCGTCGACGTGCTACTTCGAGGGCACGACAGTGAGTCTGGGACGCGGCACCGACTGGCCGTTCCAGGTCTACGGCCATCCGGCCATGACAGGGCGCGACTTCAGCTTCACGCCACGCAGCCGGGCTGGGGCCAAGAACCCGCCACAACTCGACAAGCTGTGCCACGGTGTGGACCTCCACAGCATGGACTGTGAGGCGGCCATAGCGCAAGGCATCAACCTGGAGTATGTCATCGACGCCTACCGCGACCTCACCGGGCAGGGGCAGCAGTTCTTCCTCAAGAACAACTTCTTCGACCTGCTCATGGGACGAACCGACATTCGCCAGATGATAGCCCAGGGCATGACAGCGGCTCAAATCAAGGCCACGTGGGCCGATGATGTGGAGCAATTCAAGAAACAGCGCGCGCCTTATCTCATCTACCCCGAGTGACCAGAGCGAACAGCAACCATTCAGCCACTGGCAGCAGTCCACCTCCCCTGTCAGGGGACCAATGGTGCAAGCCGAATGTAATGCCGAGCAAGCTCGAGCATTGCCGCAGGCGCAGCCCATTGTCTTAACTCCTTCAGAAACTTGAGTGGGAATGATGTGAACTTTATCAAAATAGCCGGTTTGCGCCGGCTTTTTTGTTGCCTTTCTTTTATTGATTGTTTTGTATAACCAAGATTTATGCTTACCTTTGTTGCCCATTTTTGGTTTTTTGTGCTGTGCGGCACTGGGCTTTGAACCCGCTGAGAGCATTACTAAAATATCATGCAGGCGTGAGGCAATTTTTTGGTTACATATCTATTTTCGTGCTGTATGTGGCGATTTCGCTGCTGGTCAGTGCTGAAAGCCGGCTCGACAGTGTCTATGCCCAATGGCGCACTTTGTCGACCGACAGCTTGTTCTCGCGAGGCATCAGCTATTATGAGAAACACCAGGACGACTCCGCCCTGATTTGTTTCTCGATTTGTGGCAACCGCCCGGTGTCAGCCATGTCGACCCGTGAGAAATCGATGGTGGTCAAGTCGCTGACGATGTCGGCCAGGCTATACTTTCGATTCTTTGATTATGGTAAGGCCTACGAGCAGTTGGCACAGGCTATGGCAATCTGTGGCGACAAGGACATGGGCGACTGCATGACCGGGGTGTATATGGAGCAAGGTGCACTGCTGATGACCTACGCCCATCAGAAGCCCAAAGAAGAGAATTTCAGTCGGGCCGAACAGGCCTATCGCAACGCCTTCTGGTCGGCACTGAAGTATGAGCAGTGGCCCTCGTTGCAGACAGCATTTTTCAATCTGGGAAATCATCTCTATGGTGCCAAACGGCTAGCCGAGATGCGCCGAGAACTGGATGCATTTGCCAGTGCGCCCATTCCAGCCGATGTGCCTCGCAGGCAGTACATACGTTGCTTCCATCGCGGACTTTGTCATGTGCTAGATGGCGACATGAGTAAGGCGCGCCAAGTGTTCCGGCAGCAATTGATGCAGGTTCCCGACGATGAATATTCCAACATCTATCAATTTGAAGCCTATACGGCACTGGTCAAGTCATTTGCCTTTGTGGGGCAGCTCGACTCGGCTATACACTACGAGTTGATCATGCGCCAACTGGCCATCGAGACACACATGAAGGATGGCGAGGCCATCACTGCACGAGACCTGGCCGACTTCTATGGCCAACTGGGCGACACGGCCACTGCCCATCAATATGCCGACGCTGCTTTGCGAAGCAAAGACTCGCTGCTGGCCGTCAATAATCTGGACCAAGTGAGCGCACTCAACTTTGTGAGCCAGCTCATCAAGCAGGAAGCTCGCATCCGCCAGCAGGAACGCCTCAGCCACTGGCTCACTGTGGGGCTGGTGGTGCTTGTGATGGTAGCTGCATCGGTGGTGGCGATGTGGTTGCTGGTGTGGCGCCGACGACACCAAGCAACGGCCGACAACCGACCGCAAACCGCCAGCTCCCCTATGCCCAAATACCAAGCCAGCGGCCTGGACGAGGACAACAAGCAACAGCTCAAGCTGAAGATTCAGCAAGTCCTTCAGGGCAATGACGCGGTCTACGACCAAGCGTTCTGCCTTAACCAGCTGGCAGAATTGTGCCAATCCAACCCCAAATACATCTCGCAGGTCATCAACGAACTCTATGGTTGCAATTTTGCCACACTGGTGAGCAAGTTGCGGGTCGAGGAGGCATGTCGACGCATGGCCGACAAAGAGAACTATGGCAACTTGTCGCTCGAGGGCATTGCCTACTCGGTGGGGTTCAAGAGCCGCGTAACCATGTATCAAGCCTTCAAAAAAATCATGGGCATGACCCCTACCGACTACCAGAAAAGCCTCTAAATGGTTTCGATTCTTGAATTGAAACACCCTTACAACCCCCATTTGACCGACATTTCAGTGATTGATTGTAATTTTGCACTACCAATTTTATTGTAGTACAATTTCTAAACATTTTAATCACTATGAGTACAAAGACTAAACTATGCTCACTGCTCTTGCTGCTCATCACCTGCTTGCACATGCGTGCACAAAACACGCAGGTGGCACTCATCGTCGAGCTGGTCGATGGCACTACACAAGAGTATGTGATTGGGGAAGACCCAAAAGTGACCTTTGAAGGTGACAACGTGCTCATCAAGTCGCTTATCGCAGAGACCGAGTTACCACAACAGCAGGTCGAGCGATTCTACTTCACGATGCCCGATGAGCACTTAACGGCTGTTGCCGACATCAAGGAAAAAACAAACTTCACGTTTGCCTACGATGGCTGCAACGTACAGGTCGACGGTGCCGGCCTGGTAGTGCAGGTCTATGACCTGAACGGACGACTGATGCGCACTGTCGCAACCGTCGACGGTGCAGCCACCATCGACATGACACAGCTCAATGCTGGTGTCTACATCATCAAAACCACAAGTCAAACCATCAAGATTCTGAAGAAATGAAAAAGTTAACTATCGCTATAGCAGCACTCATGGGCCTGTCGACGATGACAACCGAGGCTCAAATTTTCCAAATTGAGAAGAACGACGGTTCGCTCATTGAACTCGAGGTCAGCAACATCAAGGAGATGCGTTTCAAGACCGACGCCAACCCCTATGACGACAAGACACCCGACAATGTCGAGATTGTCGACCTGGGACTGTCGGTCAACTGGGCATCGGTCAACCTGGGCGCGGAGACCGTCTATGAGCCGGGAAACCTATTCGCATGGGCCGAGATTGCAAGCAAAGAGTGGTACTCATGGAGTACCTACAAGTATGGAGCTTCGGCTGCGTCGCTGACCAAGTATAACCAGAGTGATGCGCTGAGCCGACTGCAGAACGAGGATGATGCCGCCAAGAACATGTGGGGCGGAGACTGGCGCATGCCAACGCGCGCTGAGTTTCAGGAGCTGATCGACAACTGCGACATCGACTACACAGCTACCGAAGGTGGATATTCAGGTGTGCGGCTCACCAGCAAGGTCGAGGGCTATGAGGGCGCGTCGATTTTCTTGCCCGCATGCGGATGGATTCAGGATGAGTATCCCACATATGACGGACAGTTGTCGACATACTGGACCAGCGAGTGCGTCAACTCGGCCACCGAAATCAGCATGCCGTCGTTTGCCTTTGCCGCTGAATTCTGGATCGCAGGGGACTATGCCAACTCTTGCCAAATCAATGGCACCTATCGCTATCTGGGACGCCCGGTGCGTGCCGTGGTACCCAAGGATAATCAGGGAGAAAACCCTGGCGGTGATGACAAGGTGGCCGTGTGGGATGGCGCTACATCGACTGCGTCGGGCTCGTTCGAGGGCGACATGGCACTCAATGACGACATCACCATGACGCTGACCAAGAACTCGGCCATCTTCCAGCCCGTGTTCCAGACTGGCTACTTCTTGTTGCGCAACAAAAACAGCATGACCATCAAGGGCACAGGACTCAAGAAAATTGTCCTCACCTTCAACCCCGACACAGAGGCATCCACTGCCGACAAGCTCATGCCCAGCCAGGAAACTTACACAACGTCCGATGACCTGAAGACCGGCACCTGGGAGGGAACGGCCGACGAGGTGACCTTCACGGCCACTGGAGGTGTGCAAATCACTAAGGTTGAGGTTTACTATTGATGATACCTTAACCCATCTACAATACACTGGACGACGCGCACTCTTGCATTCGAGAGTGCGCGTCGTTCTGTCGTCACGGAGTGTCTGTTGTTGTCCGAACGAGAGCCGTCAGGGGAAGGTGGTATGCAAAAGTTTTCAATTATATTTGTTTTATTGCATTGGAAATGCTAACTTTGCACATCGAATCTCGTCAGTATACAATCGATTACTCAATCTTTAATAATATGACTCAAATTCTTTATATCCACGGATTCTGCAGCTCGGCCCAAACCGGCACCGTAGCACGCCTGCGGCAAGTGCTCACGGGCTGCAAGGTGCACGCCATCGATGTCAACCATCATCCTGCCGAGTCAATCAAACAAATCGAGGACTATGTGCGCACCCACGACATCGATCTGCTCATCGGCACCTCGCTGGGCGGATACTATGTGTTGTGTGCCGATGTCGACTGCATCAAGGTGGCCGCCAATCCCGCCAACGACCCCGAGCACATGCTCAACCAGCCCAGCATGATGGGACATCAACGCTACTTCAACCCGCGCCAAGACGGCAACTGGTACTTTGACTTCGGTCCGGAGAACCTGCTGGAGTTCAGGGGTGTGGCGATGCACATCACGCCGCGCACCTATATCATCTGCAGCGACCACGACGAGCTCCTGGGCGACAACCGCGCGGCCTGCCAGGCGCTGGTGCCGCCCGAGCGTTACCGCGAGACCTCGCAGATCGGGCATCGCATGGCCCCCGTCTTCAGCGAGCCCCACACGGGCGACCTCTGGCTGCTGCTCACCGACCTGATAGGCACTGACAACAACTGACCACAACAACATAACCCACCATGATAAAAAGAGTTACCATAATCCTACTCATGCTCATAGCGGCCGTCGCCGCTCAAGCACGTGAATTCGATGACATCAAGAGTGCCATGAGGTTGATTGACACGGGGAAAGACAGCATTACCGGTGTCATCCACCGGCTCAAGACCAATGAGATGCGCTTGCGGGATGCTGACCCGGTCAAAGCCGCCATCTATCAGACCCTGCTGGCACATTTGCTGCCCGACGACAGTGTGTCCTATCGGTCACTGGCAATGAGCCATGCCGACTTGCTGGCGCAGGCCAAGGCCACGAAGTTCAAGGGCATGGTCGAACGGCTGCCCATGGGACGCTACTTCGGCGACGACCTGCTCAGCATCGTGGGCTATGAACTGGAGGAGTATGCCACGCTGCACGACTACTACGACCGCCACGGCAACCGGCCTGCCACCATGCTGACTGCGCTACAGTTACTGGAAGCGCAACGCGTGACTAGGCCCCAGTATATAGCATCGCTCGACTCGCTGATGGGCATCTATGGCGACTTGGAAGTCTCGGCCGAGGTGGCACTGGCGCGCTATCGAGCCATGAACTATGACTATAGTGTAAAAGAAAAGGGTGAGTATCTTGAAAAAGCCTTAAGCAAGTATGAGCGCTATTGGCGGGTTGGCGCACTAAAAGATGCCTACAACACGTTGTGCCAGAGCAAGCTGGGAATCCGATTCCAAAGAAGCCTCACTACGTCGGCCGATAGTCTGACGTTCATAACCAATACTCGCAACATTCGCCGCATCGATGTTGACATCTATTCCACCGACATACCCGCAACCGAAATCCAAGATGCATGGCGCGTGGATGATGATGACATCAACGAATACAAAGAAGAGTATAGCTTCAAGCACATCAAGCATGATGTGCTCGACATCAACAATGCCAACCGGTATGAGACCTTTACCCATGGACACATCTTGCCACCTCTGGACAAGGGAATGTATCTGCTGCGATTCAAAACCACTCCGCCAATCGATGATAACCTGTATGTCTTTCAATGCGTGAGCGACCTGCGCACATTGAGCCTGGACATGACCGATGGCAAGCAACTGGTGACTGTGGTCAATGCCATCAGCGGCCAGCCAGTGCCACACGCGCAACTCTATGATGTATATGACCGGTTGCTAGCAACCGCCGATGCGCAAGGTGAGGCATTGGTCGGTGAAGTCGAAGATGTCCGACCTGCCACCGCCGACGACCGATATTGCTACGAGAGTGAGTCCTCGGACAACTATTTCATCAGTCACGACAAGACCTTCCACCTCAATGTGATGACCGACCGAGCTATTTATCGGCCTGGACAAGACATTCAGCTGGCAGTGCTTGCCTATACTCGCCAGGACGATGACGTGGCCGTGCTGAGTGGCAGGGCCATCGAGGTGAAGTTGCTGGACAGCAAAAGACAGACGGTGGACACAGCGCAAGTTGTGACCGATGAATATGGCGTGGCGCACGCTCGCTTCGCGCTCAAACAAAACTTGTTGCATGGCGCTTATCGCATCGAAGCAATCTTGCCGGCACAGCAACCCAACAGTCGAGATGTCACTGGCATTGCTGTGTTGCGTGTCGAGCAATACAAGAGGCCGACATTCAAGATCACCATCGACGACAACCACAAGCGCATTGCCCGTGGCGACACCGTCATGATTACAGGACAGGCTACCACAATGACCGGAATACCATTGCACAATGCGACTGTGACCTATAGACTCGACGCGAGGGTGCCTTATCAAGACACCATCTGCACCGATAGTGAGGGGCGCTTTAAGATTGCTATTCCCACCGATGACCAGCGCAATTGGTACTATCGGCTGACGATACAAGTGACCGACATGACTGGCGAGAGCCATGATGAAATGGTGCAATTCAGCGTCAGTGGCCGCCCTGTGAGGCTGACATCCGATGCCGGCAGCGTGTGGTGGATTGAGCAAGCCCAGCTGCCCCAGGCTACTGTGACGTATAAGGCCAGAAACGTCATGAATAAAGACATCAACGGCGCGGTAGTCAAATATTGGCTTCTAGGTCATGAGTTGGCCAGCGACACCGCCAGTGCGGGCAGGCGTGTCAACTTAAAGCTGCCTCATGCGCTGCCCTGTGGCAAACATGAGCTCATGGCCTGCTGCGACGGTGACACGATCAGCACCACGCTCATTGTCTATGACCCCCAGGCTACGCGTCCATGCTATGATGCCGACATTTGGTTTAAGACCGACAAAGAACGAATCGAACTCGGTACCAGCCGGCACGACGTGCATGTGCTTTATGCTGTGATGCGTGCCGACAGTTGCCTGGAACGCGGCTCCATTGAGTTGAGCGACACCATCATTCGCCGTGACTTCACCTATCAGCCCCTGTATGGCGATGGCATCAAAGTGCTCTATGCATGGTGGAAAGATGGCAAACTCTATCAGGCCAGTCACATAATCGTGAAGCCTCAGCCCGACAAGGCATTGGCATTGTGCTGGAACACATTCCGTGACCGACTGACGCCGGGGCAGAAGGAGCAATGGCAACTGCAGGTGAACCGACCCGACGGTACTCCCGCCGATGCCCGAGTGATTGCAGCCATGTACGACAAGTCACTTGACGAGTTTGAGCCTCATAACTGGCAAATGGGATTGTCGTTCGACCGCTCAGTTTACAATGGTAACTATGATTCACAGGATTATCGCCATTACTTTTACGATTACGGCCTCTATGGCTATGGTAGTCAGCAAAATGGCAAGTCGAAGTTCCCGCCCCAGAGCATGAGCCACTTCAAGTCAGGGCTGATGGGCAGCGAAATGCTCATCAGCGGCACGGTGGTCGACGAAAACGATGAGCCTATTATTGGCGCGACAGTCACCGTTGACCGAAACAGCCGAGTAGGGACCTCAACAGACATTGATGGAAAATTCAAACTGCTGGCGCGCATTGGAGACAGACTCACAATACATTACTTGGGTTACCTACCTGAACGTACAACCATCATTGAAGCACATCCTCTCATCCGGTTATGGCCTGACGACGGAACCACCCTGGACGAGGTCGTGGTCACAGGTTACCAAACGGTGGACAAGCGACTGTTCACTAGCACGGAGACTGCCATAGCCGATGATGTGGCGCGTTCGCTTGAAGGAAGAGCTGCGGGCGTACAGGTCTCGCCCCAAATCCGTGTGCGTGGCGCAACATCCATCTATGGTGATACACGACCACTGATTGTTGTCGACGGGGTCATTGTTGATGTCATTGCCGAAGTTGGTGCCGATGCGCTGTCGGGTGATGATGCCAATGCGCTGATTGCATCGATGCTACCCAATATCAGTGCTAACGACATCCGCGACTTCAAAATCTTGACAGACCCGTCGGCCACCGCCATCTATGGTGCCCGTGCATCGGCAGGGGTGATTCTGATCAATACCGTCAAGGGCGATGGCGCTCAGGCGATTGCCCGGACGCTGGATCTGCCTGCACGTGAGAACTTGAACGAAACGGCATTCTTCTTCCCCACCTTGCAGACCGATGAGCAGGGGCGGGTCAATCTGCAATACACCCTGCCCGAGAGTGTGACCACATGGCGGGTCATGACACAAGCGCACACACGCGACATGTGCTGGGGCGCGCTCACTGGCGAGGTGGTGGCCAGCAAGCAGTTTATGGTCCAACCCAATGTGCCGCGATTTGTGCGCATGGGCGACACTGCCACCATCACTAGCCGCATCGTCAACACATGCGACCACGATGTGCGTGGAGCGGTGTCGATGCAACTCGTCGACACCGAGACCGATCGAGTGGTCTACACGCAGCATCAGACGTTTGCTGCCGCTCAAGGCGAGTCTGCAACCGTGACATTCAGTTACAAGCCCCAGCAGAGCGAAACCTTGCTGATGTGCAAGGTGGTGGCGAGCAATGGTGAGGCCAGCGATGGCGAGCAGCACTATCTGCCGGTGCTCAGCCAGCTTGAACTGGTGACGCGAACGGTGCCGTTCACGCTCCTGGGCAAGGGAAAGGCCAGCATTGACTTGAGCAAACTGGAGGCGAAAAAAGCCTTTAGGGCACAGTACACCCTGGAATACACCAACAATCCTGCCTGGCTCATGATGCAAGCACTGCACGAGTATGCCCATCCTGTGGATGACTGTGCAGCCTGCCAAGCCATTGCCTACTTCTCGTTAAAGACGGCCGCAGGCATCTTGTCGATGTCGCCACATGTGGCACAGACCATGCAGCAATGGCGCGACGAACAGGATTCTGTCGGCCAGCAGAGTCCGTTGGAGCGCAACCAGGAACTTAAGTCGATTGTGCTGGCCGAGACCCCGTGGGTCGGTATCGCCAAGAACGAGACCGAGCAGAGGCAACAATTGAGCAAATTCCTCGACCAGAAGGCACTGAACGGAAAAGTCAGCACCACATTATCGGCACTGAAGGCGTTGCATAATGGTGATGGGTCGTGGAGTTGGTTCAAAGGTATGAAGGGAAGCGTTGCTATGACCCAGATGGTGCTGGAGGCACTGGTACGCGTCAATGTGCTGCTCGGCAAACAACGTGAGACCCAATACATGATAAACAGCGGTTTTGACTACCTGGCTCGTCAAGGCATTGACGAAAGGTATCTCTATCTGGCCGCGATGGACAACCGCGATGTGCCCGACTCGTGCCGCCGCGAGGGCAAGAAAATCATCAAGGCGATGAAGCGCGACAAGTCGTGGCACAGTGCCTATGCCGACTGCATCATGGCCACCACCTTGTGGAAGTGGGGCGAGAAGAAGGCGGCACGGCAGCGGCTGGATGCTGTGATGGCCGACATGCTCAGCAGCAAGGCCATGGGACGGTACTTCGATGCCACGAGCCACGGCTACTGGTGGCATGACCTCAAGATACCCACCCAGGTGGCGGCCATCGAGGCCATGCAACTGATTCACCCTGACGACACCACGGCCATCGAGGAAATGCGCCGATGGCTCTTGCAGCAGAAGCGCACGCAGTACTGGAGCACAGCCTATAACAGTGCTAATGCCGTGTATGCTTTCATCAATGGCAATCTGCGCGTGCTCGACGAGGTGCCGATGGCCGACTTCAGCGTTGACGGGCGGCGCATCGACCTGCCGCAAGGCAGTGCCGGACTGGGCTACGTCAAGACTGACCTGAAATGGAAAGAACCCTATCGGCTCACGGTCAACAAGAGCCATGCCGGCACGAGTTGGGGCACAGTCTATGCCCAGTTCTTGCAACCCTCCAGCGCGGTCGAGAAATCCAGTTCAGGCATCAGTGTCAAGCGCGAGATTGTTAAGCCCGGTGGCGATACTCTGCATGTGGGCGACCGTGTGACGGTGCGACTGACTATCACTGCATCGCGTGACCTCGACTTTGTGCAAGTCATCGACAAGCGACCGGCCTGCTTTGAGCCTGTCAACCCGCTGAGCGGATATTACCGCGGATGCTATTGCGACTTGAAGGACACGGAAACTCGCTACTACATCGACCACGTGAGGCAGGGGACGCGGGTCATTGAGCGCGACTATTTCATCGACCGGGCTGGCACCTACAAGACGGGCATCACCACCGCGCAGTGTGCCTATGCTCCCGAATTCACGGCCACCGCTCCCGCCATGGTACTGAGCGTAATGCCGTGACCGTCGCCTCTATATCAGAAATTTGTTGTAACTTTGCAGTCTAATTCTCAATTCAAACCACTATGGCTGAGAGCAACTTTATTGACTATGTGAAGATATTGTGTCGCAGTGGCAAGGGTGGTGCCGGATCGGCCCACCTGCACCGCGCCAAGTATATACCCAAAGGCGGACCCGACGGCGGCGACGGCGGCCGTGGCGGCCACATCTACCTCAAGGGCAACCGCAACTTGTGGACGCTGATTCACCTCAAGTACCAGCGCCACGTGTTCGCCACCGACGGACAGCCGGGCTACGAGAACCAGTCGACTGGTAAGGACGGCGAGGATCGCACCATCGAGGTGCCGTGCGGCACGGCAGTCTATGATGCCGAGACCGGGCAGTTTCTGTGCGATGTCACCGACGACGGACAGGTAGTGCGCTTGCTCAAGGGCGGACGCGGCGGTCTGGGCAACACGCATTTCAAGAGTGCGACCCGACAGACACCACGCTTTGCCCAGCCGGGCGAGAAGGGCATCGAGAAGGCCGTCATCCTGGAGCTGAAGCTGCTGGCCGACGTGGGTCTGGTGGGCTTCCCCACTGCGGGTAAGTCGACCCTGCTCTCGGTCATCAGTGCCGCTAAGCCCAAGATTGCCAACTATCCGTTCACCACGCTCGAGCCCAACCTGGGCATCGTCACCTACCGCGACCAGCAGTCGTTTGTCATGGCCGACATCCCCGGCATCATCGAGGGGGCCAGCGAAGGACGTGGACTGGGGCTGCGCTTCTTGCGCCACATCGAGCGCAACGCCGTGCTGCTGTTCATGATTCCGGCCGACACCGACGACATCGCGCACGAGTATGAGGTGCTGTGCAACGAGCTGCAGACCTTCAACCCCGACCTGGTGGACAAACCCCGTGTGCTAGCCATCACCAAGTGCGACCTGGCCGACGACGAGCTCATCGACATGCTGCGCCCGGGCATGCCCGATGGTGTGCCCACCGTGTTTATCTCCAGTGTGGCACAGAAGGGCCTTACCGAGCTTAAGGATGTGCTGTGGCGTACCATCAACGACGAGCGCAACCGCATTCCCGAGACGCTGACACACCGCGACCTGGATGACCGACACCGCGAGCAGGCTGAGGACAACTTTATCTTCGATGCCCCCGACGGCGAGCCGGCCGACGACGACCTGCCCACCCAGGCGCAGGGCGATGGCCGCATGATTGGTCCCGATGACCAGGAGTGGCGCGACGAGTACTGGGCCGACGACTATGTCGACGAGAACGACGACTTCCAGGTGGTCAGCGACCCCGACGAGGCGTAGTTTTTTTAGTTGATAGTTAAAAGTTTATAGTTTATAGCACCACTTCCCAATGCGTGGCGGCAGCTCCCCTCCTAAGATAGGAGCGGTTGGGGGTGGTATGACAACAGCAACAATCAGGTAACAGCCTCCCCTCCCCTTTATAAAGGGGAGGGGCAGGGGTGGGGTTTGAAACCGCCACGCGCTGGCCGTCAGAAGTCGTAGCCCCCAGAATATGTCTTGGGTGATTAATTGGAGTCAGTGCCTATGACGGTGGGTGTCACTACTCCTTTGCCTTATTATAGCAGAATGTGGCTGCTCAGATGCCACATGACTATGGCAGCCGTGTTGGCGATGTTGAGGGAGTGCTTGGTGCCGTACTGCGGAATCTCGATGCAACAGTCGCTGGCATCGACGGCCTCTTGCGACACGCCCTTGACCTCATTGCCCAAGATGATGGCAAGCCGCTGTCCCGGCTCGGGCGAGAACCGCTCGAGGCTGATGCTGCCGTGAACCTGCTCCACGGCGCAGATACGGTAGCCCTGCTGGCGCAGCTGGGCGATGGCTTCGGCGGCGCTGGCATAGTGCGTCCATGGAACGGTGTTCTCGGCGCCGAGGGCGGTCTTGTGAATCTCGGGTTTGGGTGGAACGGCGGTGATGCCACACAGGCAGATGCGCTCAATCAGGAAGGCGTCGGCTGTGCGAAACACGCTGCCCACGTTCATCTCGCTGCGCACATTGTCGAGCACCACGGTGATGGGCAATTTCTCGATATGGCTATATTGCTCTGCATCCACGCGATGCAGCTCAAGCATGGTTTTCTTCTTCATCACCACAGGTCGTAGTCGGTGTTGAGCACCTGGAACTCGGTGCGGCGGTTAATCTGGTCGGCCGCGGCCTTGTCCTCGTCGCTCAGCCCCTTGATAAACTCCTCGTTGAGCACGGTGCCTTCCTTGAATTGCGGGTATTGCTTCTCGATGTGTTTGGTCACAGTCTTGGGCATGGTTTTGCCGTAGCCCTTGGGCTTGAGGCGGTCGCGCGCTATGCCGTTGGCGATGAGATAGTCGACCACGCTCTTGGCGCGCCGCTCGCTCAGTCCGTTGTTGTAGTGGTCGCTGCCTATGCGGTCGGTGTGGGCAGCCATCTCGATGGTGATGTTGGGGTTGTCCTTCATCACCTGCACCATTTCGTCCAGTGCCTGCTTGCTCTCGTCGCGCAGCACGGCCTTGTCGTAGTCGTAGTAGATTTGCTCGATGACCTGGGGCTTGAACATAGCGGCCAAGATGAAGTCGACATTATACTCGGCGTCGGCCTCCTCTGAGTCGCTCTTGAACTGCTGCTTGCTGTTGAGGTAGCCCGGTGCGCCGGCCAGCATCACATAGTTCACACCACGCTGCAGGTCGAATCGGAACGAGCCGTCGGGCTTGCCGGCGGCCTTCTGGTTGCTGCCGTCGTCGCCCACGATGCGGATCACGGCGTTGGGCACCGGCTCGTCGTCCTTGTCTAGTACATAACCGCTGATCCACACCTTGAGGTCGGGCTTCTCGAAGCTGAAGATGTGGTCGTAGCCGCGTCCGTCGCCACGGTTGCTGCTGAAGTACCCGGCCTCGGTCTGGGTGCGGTCGTAGGTGATGCCAAAGTCGTCGTAGGCCGAGTTCATGGGCGATCCCATGTTCTCGACAAACCACTTGCCCGATGGCTGCAGGCGCGCGCAATAGATGTCCAGTCCGCCCATGCCGGGGTGTCCGTCGCTGGCGAAGTAGAAGGTCGAGTCGTCGCGGCAGTAGGGGAAGCGGTCGTTGCCGGGCGTGTTGATTTGCTCGCCCAGGTTCTCGAGCGTGCCATGCTTGTCCTTGAGGTTGATGCGCCACAGGTCCAGTCCGCCAAAGCCGCCCGGCATGTCGCTAGTGAAGTACAGCCAGTTGCCATCGGCGCTCACCGCCGGGTCGCCATAGCTGCTCAGGGTGTCGGCGGTGATCTCATACTTTTGAGGCGCGCTCCACTTGGCCTCGCTGCGTGTGCTGGTGTAGATTTCCACATTGCTTGGCGCGTTCTTGCGGATGGCCTTGGCAAAGTACATCATGTTGCCGTCGGGCGTGAAAGCCGTGATTCCCTCGTCCCACTCGGTGTTCAGCTCGCCTCCGGCGGGCTCGGGGCGCGTCCACTTGCCCTTGTCGTCCTTTTTGCTGAAGAACACGTCGCTCTTTTTCGTGCCGGTGATTTCGCTCTTGTTCTCGCCGGTGGCCTTCTCGGTGCTACTGGTGAAGTAGAGCTGGTCGGCCGCTTTGTCGAGAAACATCGGGCAGAAGTCGGCGCGGCGCGAGTTGAACAGCTTGGCGCTCTTCACCTGGTAGCGCGAGCCCTCGGCCTTCCACTTCGGGCCCAGTTGGCATCCGCGAATGCCCAGCAGCGACGGCTCGTGGCCGGGCACCAGCTCCAGAAACTCCTCATAGCGCTTGATGGCCTCGTTCCACTTGCCATCGTGGTGCAGCGCCTCGGCCAGGTAGTAGATGGCCATCGAGTCTTCATACTCGTATCGTATGGCATTCTGGAACGCTGCGCTGGCCCGTTGTGCCTGGCTCAGGTGCCGGTAGCACTGTCCCATCATGAAGGCAATCTCGCCGCGTCGCCATCGGTCGTCCTTGTTCTTGTATTTGTTGTAGAGCTTACGGTAGATGTTGGCCGCCGCGTCGTACTCGCCGCGGTCGTAGGCCTCGTCGGCGTTGCGCATCTTGGCACCCTTGCACGATGTGGTGCCCAGTGCCATGGCGGTGATGATGGCCAGAAGCAATATGTGGATGATTCGTCGAGTCATGTCGCTTGTCTGTTGTGCGTTCTGCATTCAGTAACAACGCATTCTCGGTGCGGTTTATTGTGTGGCCTATCGACCTATTTGGGCATCATCAGTGAGAAAATGGTAAAAATAAGTCGCAAAAAATTTGGCAGATTCATTTTTTTTACCTTATTTTGCAAGCCGAAAACCAAAGGATCTTAAGAGGTTCATGAAACAGCGCCAATTCATTGGCGAAATGTCATGAAAATCGCACAACAGGGCCGCGAGACAGCCCAGAAAGTGAAATCTCGTGCCAACGAGCGCAATGCCAAGCTTGCTTGGGCATTGCCGAGTGTAGCCGAGATTATCAAAATCCACAAACTTTATTTTTCTAGTGTGCTGCCCGTTGCGGCCTTTAGGCCTATGCTGGTCGGTCACCCCACGAAAAATTACACACACTGTTTTTTCATGTTGCCCGGCCTCCAATCGTGAGGTTGTGATCACGCTCCGCTGGAGCTCTACCAATGTCTCTGACTTACTGACCTCTAACCGATTGTTTAACTTCCTAACTATTGTACCGTTCCTAACGTTGTCGCGTCGTGTCGATGCCGCAATGCCCTAATTCTGCCGTGTAGTGTCAGCCAGCGCCTGTCCCGGTTTGTGCCGTGGCCAGCGCGCCCTGACCCTAGCACCGGTTACTACCCGCGAGAAGCTATAAGCCAACGGTCTGCGCCTAGCGCGGCCTGCATTTAAAAAAAACAATCGTCATGAACCATCTTTACTTACTGCGTCTGATGGTGTTGTGCTGGACCATTGCCGGCATGGCCACCACCGACAACCTCCCCGCCAACCTCCTGCAAGAGTTCTCCTTTGCCCTGATGGGCTACCGCCTGGAGCGCGCCCGTCCGGGCGAGAGCACCGAGGCAGCCTTCGAGATGCTCGACCTGCTCGCAGCCTGACAGGTGCGCACGCCACGAGCCGCCATGTCCAGCGCATCGGCATCAGTGCCTTATGCTCAGATACCCTTTCGTCGGCGATAAGAGTCCCGATGAAAGGGAACAAATCTGGGGCACCATCGATGGAATCTGCACCCCAGCGCGAGCCAGATTGTTAAATAATAGTTAAATTATCACCAAGACTACCTCAAAAACCGTTTAAAAGTGGTAATTTTGTAAAAAATTAAAGAAAACTCTTCATAGCATTCAGCAGCTTACGAGAGTTTGTTGCTCATATAATTTTTCAGCCATCAAAAACCATGTCCAATTTATCATCCTCCCATTCAGGCTTAGCACTCCTGTTGACGGTTCTCGCCATGCTCGTATTTGCATTTTTTGCGTTTATGGGCACTGAATACTTGTGCGAAGGCGACCACATGCGAGTGGCCTTGTTCTGCCTGCCTGCATTCTTGATTCTGGGCTGTTTTGTGTGGCTGGCACAGCGCATCAAGCTTGGTCGTAAAAAGAATACTGCCCTAGAGATTACTTCTTTAGTGGGGGCGTTGTGTATTGTGCTGGTGGGCATGGTACCTTTCTCACAGTTTGTCTACACCATTGAGCATGAGGCTGAAATCAATCAGCTTGTTGAGGACTCGCGTGATGCGGCCATGAGCATTGACTCACTCTATGAGAACTATGCCAACGAGCGCGTTGCCGACTACAAGAGATATAACAATAATAAAGCCACAAAAAAGACCCGGAGCCTGCATAGGAGGCTGTTTCCTGAAGACCGCGACAGCATCGTACAGCAGCGCGCCAGTTGGCTGGCCACGTTGCACACCATCGACCTGTGGAATGTGGCCACGGCCCGCAATCTGCACCACATCATCACGGCCAGTGAGCAGTGGACTGAGCAATATGCAGAGGTCTCTGCCATCATCTATCAGGGCGAGCAAAGCGAACCCTTTTCTGTCGACAACAGTGATATCCGCGAACGGTATGCCCAATTCACGACATTCCATTGGCCCTTGACTCGATGGAGCGTCATTGCCGGGCTGGTGTGCAGTGTGCTGATGTCGGTTTCTTACATAGTTTGCACCCGTTCACGGAACAAATCCCAAGGTAACCGTGCATAGAATAGAAATAATATGAAAGACATCCTGAAAGACATATTGTTTGCTCCGAGCCGATTCTCAGTGAGGGAACTGAACCGCCGACTCGAAAACGGGGAGTATAGCCATGACGAACTGGCCGGTGTGCTGGGCGACACGGTTGCCGACGTAATGCTCAATCCGCCTGCCTTGTCCCATTACCCTTCGGGGGTGAACAGGGTGAAGGTGTCTGATGCCAATAAGGTCGTCTTTTGGGGCATGCAAGGAACCGGCAAGACCAGCGTCATCGCTTCGTTGTTGGCACTGCCTGGTATGATCACTGATGGCCTCAACTCCGAGGAAATCCGTGACAGGATTCACATGCTGAAGTCAACATTCGCCAACACCGAGCCGCAAGTGATGCCCAGTGACCGAAGCACCGGCTCGCGAGCTTATAACGCCACCTACACCCAAGGAAGCCGCACCTACCTTTTGTCGTTGATTGAGGCCAATGACTGGAATCAAGCAAAGGAACTCATCGATGGTGGATGGCTGCAGCTGGTGCATGTGTTCTGCCTAGACTGTCGCACCGACTTGGATGTACAGATTGCGGCATTCAGGACAACCATCGACCGGCTTGAGAAGGAAGGCCTCATTGGCAGTAGCGCCGGCCTCTACATCTTGGTGTCCAAGTCAGACCTGATGTGTGCGCCGCGAGCCTATCTCGACAATGCTGCCCAGGCTATGGTCACGGCTTCGGTTCAGTCGTTCTGGCAATATGTCAGGAAAACTTGCAAAGAGAACTTCATTTACAATGAGCAACCCATCGTGTGCAGCGTGGGCAACTTTGTCCTCAAAGACTATGCCACACTCACTACCGAATACACCTCGCGTCTGCTGCAACAATTCCTCCTTCCCAAATGCGAGCACCGGCATTGGGGGCTTGTGGGCTTGTTGCGCAAGATGGGCAAGGTTCCGGCCATGATATGTGTCGCTGTCCTGGCCATCGCTGCGGCTGCCGGCATTTATTGGCTGCTCGATGCCATCGCGCAGCCGCCCACTCGCGTGCTGCAACCCTTTGATTACAAGACTTATTTCAGCGGCGAAGTGGCAAGGACTCTGCCATCTGATTCGGTCTATGGCGAGGGGATAAGTCGGCAGTATTGGGACCTGCGCAAAGACCTTACCGTCGAGAGCGAGTTGCGGCAAACCGACAAAGAGCCTGTGCTTGACTCAGATGATTTTGCCTATTGCGACACCAGGTTGAGCAACGCATTTGCCGTCATCGTGAACAAGAAGCTGGATTTGGTGTTCAGAGCCTGTGACTGGACTGAGTACGCGATGCTAAAACAGGTGTTCATTGACCTGAAAGACTTGGGGGCGCATAAGCGGAACATGACCGATGACAATGCCGGACAATGCGAAAAGTACCGGGGATACATTGAGGCATATTACAACTCGGTGATCCCGCTCATCAACAAGAGCAATAACTGCCAGACGCTTGCTGACTTGAACTACGTCAAAGAACAAGTGGAGCAATGGAATGACTATCCTTTTACAAACGACACAACGCTTTGTAAAAACTTGGACGATGCCGTCTATAATGCATACCGCAGCCTGTCGAGTCATTTATTGGATAGTGCTCGTGCGATTAGGCAGGATTATGACAATTTGTCTATCTGGAGAAGAGTTTCCAACTCGAGTTATAAGAGACAACTGGAAAACAGAGCTGAAAAGCTGGATGATGCTGCCGAGGATTTGCAAGAGCAATTGAACGAAGACGCAGACGAGGATCATGACTACTGGCAGGTGCAAGAGAATCTCGACAGTGTTCGCAACCTATTGAATAGCATCGTTGACTAATAATGAATGAAAGTCTATGAAATTTAACAACAAAATAACCATCGCCGTAGCCCTGGCCGTCGTGGCCATCGTGCTGACTTTGTGCCTAATGATGGCCGGGAAGATTGAACGCAAGGTCGTTGTCGAGATCGACGAGGTAGAGCTGTACAACCGTGACTCGCTGCATGTGGGCCGGGGCAGTGACATCCATTACGGCAACGTACCCCATGACTACTTGACTATCATTCGTGATGGAAACCACTTCAGGTGGCATGTCAACGACCGGTATCGCGACTCGCTGCAGTACTTCAAAATCAATGACCAGAACCCCAACAAGCACACCATACGCAACGATCGGTCGCAGCAGATTGTGCTTGAACTCCCCAACAGTCTCGACACCTCGTTAACAATGACTGTTACCGGCGAGGATGTGTGGCGCGCTTGGAACAAGCGCTTCAGCGAGCAGAAGGATGTGATGGTGCGTCACTTTGCCACACACTACAAGTTGGCACAGGACCAAGTGAGCCAACGTGACAGCCTGGCTTTCCTCAACCAGATGCAGCATCATGGTGTGCGTTCGTTCTTTGAGCGGAACGATGATGGCATCGTCTTGGTAATACTCGACCGATACACCAAGATACGCGATGGCAACAAGGAGCAAGGGTATGAGCGCAATGGGGTTACCGCCGATAGCGGTGAGAAGGCAGGACACTGCAAGGTGCAGTTCTTCGCGGTGGCCAATCATTGCTACCTTACCAATTCGCCGGAGAGCAACACGTTTCAAATCGATGGCGTGAATCATGTGATGAAAGCGTCGGTCAAACTCACCGACTGGGGAGCCGGCCATGTGATGATTACAGCCGGCGATAAGAATACGTTGCGACTGTCCTATCCCAAGCCCATCACATTTGTAGGCACGGTCGACACCTTGCGCGCCAAGGCGCAGCAGTCGAGCGGCATCATCACGCTCAAACAGGCCAACAACTCGTTCCCCAACAAGAGCGACCTTTATCTGCCCACTTTCTGTCGTGCCATTAACTTCGATCTGTGCAACCTAGAGTTTTATCATGAAGGAGATTCGGTGGTCGTGTTGCGCGACAACAATTTCAAGACCACTGTTCTGTCGGATCGCAAGTCGGGCTTTTTGCCGTTCTCGCTCATTCCGGCCTTCAATAGCATTGCACTGCAGTCGGGCAATGCGGTGCTGCATGCCCGCACCGGTTTCATCGACCAGGGCTTCTTCATGTCCTACCTGTGGCTGCCACTGCTGGTGAGCCTGGTGCTTTTGCTAGTTATCTGGCTGCCGTTCAGCCCGTTCAAGTTGGGCGACCGCACGCTTGCCAACTTGTCCAATGCCACCCAGGCAAAGACGCACCGCTCTTATCTGTCGCTGTTGTTGGGCATCGCTCTGTGCTACTGCGTGTGCAAGTCGTTGATAACGTTGAAACTGAGTTACACCTACCCCTACTTTGAGAAGCTGACCGGCATCATGCCCATAGCGACCTCGCTGATGATTCTGTTGTTCTTCAGCTTGTCAGTTGTCTTGAGTGCGCCGCTTCTTCTCAATCGTGGCTCTAGGGGGCACCTGATGTCGCGTTGGGGAGCGTTCTTGGTCTGCCTGGTTATGTGGCTGGCATTGGCATTCGCCTTGTTTTGTGTGATGGACCAGGACGTTAGCCGTGGGATGCTTGACTCATATTTTCCCGCGCAAGTCAAGACGTGGCGCTTCTGGCGATGGACCAGTCCCGATGCTGTGGGCATCAACGACACACACCGCTCGGTAGTATACACGTTGCTTGCTATCGAGGGCGTGGTGCTGGCGGTGTGGGCGGCACTGAATCTGTGCTACAAGACACTTCATAAGCAAGTGCAGCTGGTGGCTCGTTCATGGCAGTCGTGGGCACAAAAGGCGCAAAAATTTGCTCGCGATGTGATAGGCAAAGCCACCTCGACCGAACAATATCGGAAACTGACAGGCGTGTTGAACAAATGCCCCATTCCGGCACATCGCCTCTTGCTGGCAGGAGGAATCCTGGTGCTGTTTTTGCTGTGGGCTATAGTGCAGTCGATTTGGGGGGCGGCTCCCTCGTTGTTGATGACCGTGCTGGTTCTCGCTGTTGTGACACTGATTGCCGCGTTGCCATTTGTTTACGATGCGTTTGTAGGTGCGGTCAAGGCATTGTTCCCCGGTCACCTGTTGCTGATTGTCTTGCTGGCACTCATGGGAATGTGGCTAGGCAACTTTGCCACCGCGTTCATCACGCTGGGAGTAATCCTGGGGGTGAGTCGCGCGCTGCTCAAGTCGGCCCAGGAGCTGGGTGTTGAGCATTCCCGTCCACGCCACGTGGTGCTGTTGCAGATGTTCTTTGTCATCGTGGCCTACACCATGGGTGCCATGATGGGCGACAACGGCTATATGACCAATTTTATCGGGTTCTTTTTCTGTGCGATCGCTGTCTTCTTCATTGTGGAGCGCTATCGGTCGTACGAGATAGGGAAAGAGAAGAAATGGGTGACTGGAACGACTGTCGTGCTAGTGGTGGCGGTAATGCTGATGCCGCGCATCTGCAGCCAGCTGTTTAATCCTGAGCATGTGGATTATTCCCGCATGTCACGGCGAGTGATGCTCTATTCCAACTTCGAAGACCTTCAGCGCAGTGGCTATCGCTACAGTGAGAGCGATGCCGAGTTCATGGTGATTATGAGCCACTATATGCAGAGCGACTCGATAGCCAGCCGCAGCCACGACCCGCTGTCGAACGATGCCCACTTCATGCACCAGTCGGTCAGTGCCGGTCAGTCGCCCGTAGCCATCAACGACTTGAGCTTGCCCATTGCCTTCTTTGGCTCCTACGGGCAACTGATGACCGCCATCGTGTACTTCGGGTTGCTGCTACTGCTGTTGTGGCTGGTGTTGCGACACACGTTGGGCGGCAGCAAATATTTCACCCGCTCGATGTGCTGGTCACTGCTGGCCATGCTGATGTGGGTGGGCACAAGTTTGTACATCTATTTCTCCTACATCGACTGGCTGCCCTTTACCGGCCGCTTGAATCCCGGATTGGGCGTCGATGCCGTGGGCGAGGTGCTGGAGTCGGCGCTGCTGTTGGCTTTCATGGGCAATCTGTCGGCGCAGCAAGAAGAGGATAACTAGAAAAAAGAAATATGAATATTATGAGTTTTATCAAGCAACAAACTGAACGGTTGTTCCCACCCAAGCGCATTCGCCTGGCTGTGGTGGGCGCGCCCACCAGCGGCAAGAGCTTTTTGCTAAAGGACATCATTGATGCGCTGGGCTGTCTGGGGTATGCCACCTACGAGTCCAGCAGGCTCACGCGCGAGGATGGCTTCCATTACAACGACTTCATTAACTACAGTCCTAACCAGAGTGGTGGAAACGGGCGAACAAACACCTACGCTTGCCGCCACAATGACCACTATGGGCAACGTTGCGTGAGCGAACAGAAGTTTGACCTGGACTTCTTGAACATACCGGGTGAGATTTTTACGCCCGAGCGCTTGAAGTGCTACAATGAGCTGAAAGGCGAGCTGAACAAAGGAAATAAATTCTTTGTCGTATGCACCTATGTCAACAAGGCTGGTGACAGGCGACTCATTGTCGAGCCGAAAAATGATTTTTCCACCCTCAACGATGAGATTCGCAAAAGCATAAATCTCCAGTCGAGGCTTGGGCTCGTTGAGAGTTTTTCAACATGGGAGGGAATCTTTGCCGAGTTGAATGTGGGAACTTATGAGCTAAAGGGCTGGCGCGCCCTCTCAGGGCGAGAATTGCTCAAAAACTTCTTCCGCTACGACACCGACTCGGTGATGCGAAGCATCGCCGACTTGATTGAAAAGCGGCAAATCACCAGTACACAAATTAACGACGTGACCGACTTTATTGAGGGCAAGCACATCCAGTCGTTCGTGTTTTTCCATTACTGCGCCTTGGCCACCGACATTGTTGTGTGCGACAGGGTCTTTGCGCCTAAGGACGATGGCAACGTTGAAATCACATTTTCGCAGTTGTCCGGACAATTGAGGCAGTTCTTGAATACCGAGAGCCATGCCACCAATGTGCATGTGTATCTCGCCTTGCGCAATATTGACTACTTGCTGAATAAGCCCGAGGTAGAAGGGGCATATCAGGACCTGCTTACAGAGCTTAAGAATTCTGACTGGGCGAAAGAAAAAGCCGATGTCGCCTGGCGCAATGCGTTGTATTCGCTGTTTACTTATGCAATCCTCTGCCATGCGGGCTTGATGACCGATGATGTGCAAAAACGTCATAAAATGTTGGGAATACCCGAAAACTTGGCCGAGGGCTTACCCAGCGATGTGAACAAATTGATCGAGCGTTTTCTGGCCATTGACGAGAGCCAGAAGTTTGTTTTCAATGGCGGTAGCGCGCGCGAGCACGTGATCTCACGCATTGGCGGCAACGGCAAGGGATTCAGAGGGCTGTTGCAACAGACGGGATGGGAACGGCAAGAAAAAGCCAGCCTTGCCGTGCCGCATGTGCATTTTACTTGCACACCGGTGACCGAGGAATTTAAGGTGTACAAGAATAAACTGGACTCAACGGGGCAACAAACGCCCGAGTTCTATCGAGATGGCGAGACCACGCCATTCAGCGAGCTGAACTCCAACATGTGTTTCGGCAGTCTGCAACTGTGCATTGACATCCTCAAGCAGCACAAGCTTGGCGACGGCCTGCCCATGGGCGACTTGTTGGTTGACATATTTGACTTGCGGGATTAGAAGACAAGCATCATGGCCAAGAAATTGAGCATAGCTGTTGTGGGCGAGACGGCAAGTGGGAAAACCTACTTGCTCTACGACTTGATTCATGCGTTTCATTTGCTGGGTTATGAGCCTCGGCAATTGCCGTTGTCCTATCCCCACAGCAGTTTCGGCAAGTTTTTCTTCGACACCATCAATGCCGACACGGGCGGAATATTGAAAACCGATGTTGTGGCTTCGCGTCCCGAGAGCCACTATGGCGCACATCTGGCCGATGAGCAGGGCAACCGATTGGAGGTCGACTTCCTGAATATTCCCGGCGAGGTGTTCAGCGCCCCAAGTAAGATACAACATTTCTTTGAGCTGAAAAAGCGCATCGAGCGTAACAAGCAGGGGGTGTTCTGGCTGGCGCAGTACCGGTCGCCGGCGGGGCACACGTTGCGACTGGTGGTACCCAACAAGGACTTTGTGCCCAGCGTGGGCACAGCCGGGAGTGTGCCTTTGTATCGCAGCTGGGGGGAGATTGCTCATGCGATTAGCCAGGGTGGGTATAAGAGGCTGAGCTGCAAGGCTATTTCAGGCCGAGAACTGCTCAAGCAGATGCACACGATAGTCACCGATACGGTTTTGCTGACCGTCAAGGAGAAGTGGAATTTGCTGATGGGGACCGACGGCCCACTGGATGTCAGCGACTTTGAGGAGAATTTAGTGAGTTGCTTTTATCCGCTAGTATATTGCCAGAATGCGACTGACCTGATTGTGTGCGACAGTCTGTTCCGAGGCAATCATACAGGCGGCTTGTCGCATGCTATCAAGCAGTATTTTAGCAAGTTAGACAATGGTCATGTGGCTCATGTGTTTCTAGCCTACCGCGACACCGATGTGATGCTCAAGCAGCAAAAGGGGCACCTGGAGGTTGTGGCTAGTGCCGGTGAGCAAGAGGTGGCGCAACGTAACCGCATCTACGCGCGGTGTGTGGGGGAAATTATGGATTCGATTGCCGGCAAGGGGAGCTGGCTCAACGAGGCGACTCGCCAACATATACGTCTGAGCGCATCGCGCGGAAGTGGCAATGACTTCTGGCACCTGCTCAGTCAGAGCTTGCCCGAGCGTCAGCGCAAGGCATTGGGCGAAAGCACCCATGTGATGCCACCCCATGTCTACTTCACCGCTACGCCCATCGATGCCGGTCTCACCGTCTATGACAACGACACCGATGCCACACGATTTGTCGCGCGCCAGGGAAGCCGGCTTGTGTCCTTTTTGCAAGAGAATTGTGCCGACATGTCGCATCACTTCTGCTTCGGGTCGTTGCAACTGCTGATGGATATTCTGGCCCGCAACAACGCCTTGTCGCGGCAGCATCAGCGGCAATTGCCTGATACATTGAGATATTTTTTTGAAATTTAGACAACATGACAAAGACAATTCATATACCCAAACGAGCGTCCGGTTCGCACCAAAACAAGTTGGGCGATGAAACGCTGTTCTATTCGAGCGGTGTGAGCGACCAGGCACGAGCCGTGAGCAGCATCTTTATCGACAACCCGCCCAAACTGTCGCGTGAGCATGCCAGCATCGTCTGGAGCTATCAGCGGCCGGCCGACCGCTATCTGCTGATTCATGTGCAGGGTTCTCATGTGGTGAGCGAGGGGCTGGGCCGTAACTATCCCTACCGCGCCAGCTTCGAGGTGACGCGGGCCGACATGAACGTGATAGACTTCGGCTTGGCAGCGTTGCTAGCTGCTGTGCCACACATAGCCACGATGCCCACTGGGCGTGTCGAAGAAGAAACCGAAGTAGATGTCAAGCGCTCGGCCCCTGAAAGTACAGCCGCCAAACAGCTGCGACAGCGCATCCAAGAAGCACTGGTGACCGGGCGGCGGCTGATGGTGGCACTTGAGCCAAAAGGCAGCGAGTGGCGCGAGGATGGTGTGCTGGAGTGCCGCGAGATGCAAACCTTGCTCTCGGCCATCGACAACATCCCCATCAGCTTGCGCCGGTATGCCACCTTTGCCTTCTGTGTCGACGAGAACTTCACCCCTGTGCTCGATGGGGTGCGGCTGATATTTTATCGCAAGGGCAGTAACTTGCCGGTAAGCCCCGATGACCTGTGCATGTCGTGGACCGAAGCCATCGGTCCCTCGGCACATTCAGCCGACCTGGACAGCATGGTCAAGGCCTGCCCGTTGCCCGGCGACAAGGAGCCGTTGCTGTCGCCACAAGAGGTTGCCGCATCCTATCGGATATTTGCCAAGTCGCCGGCGCAGCTTTCCGAGGACGAATGGGAACTGTGGCTCCAACTGGGTCATAGCTTGGAGGAAGTGAACCCCAGCGGCTGGAATGAGTTCAAGAAATACTGCGGCGGCATGCCAGCCACGGCGCGTCAGCAGTTCATCAAAATCGTGCGCTCACGCTCGGTGAAGTGGGAACTCGACGGCTTGGACATGAAGCTGTACGGCCTCATGGGATATGGCGAAGACGAGAGGCTGCAGCTCCAACGACAGGCCATGGAGGCTTTTCTCAAAAATGGGAAATATGCCTTCCTCTTCGAGGACGGGATGAGCGAGGAGTTGAAGAAACAGTTGGATGTCAAATACCTTCAGCAGCTAAATCTGCGCGATGACGCTTCGATAGAACGATGGATAGAAATATACCGGCAGTATGACCGCCTGGACGACCGTGTGGCCAAAGAATTCACTGTGATGCTCATGCCGCGCGTCAAGGGGTTGAAGGACCTTGATGCCATCGTCAAGTTTATGACCAAGTATCCGTTTGTCCCCGTCGATGCCTATAGCCGGCCGCGCGGCATTAAGACGATACCCGGCCTGGGTGGGCTGAAGCCGGAACAACGCAAGGTGATTGATGGCTGGGTGGACGAAGCCGCCCTGCAGTATCAATTCACTGGCATTGACCAGGTTGTCGCCGCTTTAGACCGAGGTTCTGACAAGAGTATTGAGACACGAGCACTGGCTCAGGTGACAGTGTCACAAGTCGTTGAGCTACTGAAACAGGCCAAGGATAAACCGGCCAAGTGCGAACAGCTGTGGCGAGCCACCACGCATGCCGGTGAAGAGATGAAGGTCGTGGTGCAAGATGCCATTAAGGAAATCCTGTTTGCCGAACAGGGGTGCTGGAACAAGCAGCACCTGTTGACGGTAGACAACTGGGATGACCTCGCTGGTTATCAAGAGTCGTGCCCGGCAATCTGTAAGCGACTCGATGAGCGCATCGACGCGCTGTTCAACAATCTGGGCGATGAAGAGCTCACCGGCATGACGGCTCATGTTGAGCGACTGTATGCTATCCCGGCCGATGGGGAGCCGGCCAATGAAAAGTTGCACGCCCCACTCGAAATGAATACAATGGTTGAAAAATTTGTCAAAACAGTTATGAAACGTGATCATAAAAAAGGAACAGAACTACAGCGGCGCTTGGGCATGAATATGGGCGGCAAGCGGCAAGTGATAATGGGAGCCATAGCAGGTTTGGTCTTGGGAGCCGTACTCTCGTCGCTGGTGTTCTGGCTTCTGCCAAGCAAGAAAAGCGACACCCCTCCTATCCCAGTGCCAGAGCGAGTGGTACGTCTGGTATCGGCTGCTCCCGATAGCTTAATGACGATTTTGGCACAGTATGCCGGGCCTGACGCTTGGCGGGTTGAGGTGGACACATTGAGCCTATTCATCGACAGTACGCTGCTGTGTAGCGATGCTACTTTGCTGAACATCAACAAAATGTCGCTCGTTGCCGATGCACGTGAGGTGAAGGTGGGCATCAGCCAGCTGAATAATGGCATCTCTTTTACCGACTCAATCCAGACCCTCTCAAAGGAGCAGTCGCTGCTGCAGTTGCTGAACACTTATTCGTGCCGTGTGGACTCGGTGATGATCGACGACCTGACCATCAGGTTGCCTAAAGACTCGCTTCTCAACTCGGTGACTGGCATGCCTGCCAGCTATTATTTCAGCATCATCAACAATGTGAACAAACAGCTTGATGAACTGAAAAAATCGGAATTGAAGAGCAAAATTCCCTATTAACCAGAAGCGAACAGGTAACGGCTTTACTACTTCACTACTAAAGTAAAAACATTATGCAAATCAAGATAGCATCAAAACGCGACCTGAAGTGGCGCAGGTGGTTCGTGCTGGGCTTGGCGCCGCTGATTCTGCTGCTTGCCATAGGCTTGTCGATGTTCAAGCAGTGTACGGCTCTGGGGCGAGCTGCCGAACCCGACACCTATGACCCCAGTGAGTGTGGGGCCGGCTTTGTGACCAAGGCCGACAGTGTGTTCGCGCTGCTGCTCACAGGCGAGTGTGTCGACACGGGCATTGAGGCCATCGACTTGGCATCGCTCAACCGCCGGTACAAGGCCCTGGAGTTCGCACTGCCTTATGGCGAAGAGGGCAATGCCTACATCGAGTCGACCAACCTGCGGTTGGTGGGCATCCATCCCGAGTATATCAAGGACGAGAGCCTGCGCCGATTCTATTACAACAGCCGCTTGCCGCAGATGTTGGAGCAGCAGAATGAGCATCTGGGCGTGAGCCTCTTTGAGATTCGCTGCAAAGGCACCGCTCCCGGCAAGGGCACCAAGGAAACCAATCCACAGCAGGTGCGACCTGTTGAGGTCCAGAGCATCAGGATGATTCCGTCGATGTTCAAGGTGCGCCTGGTCAAGAACAAGTGGAAGGGCGTGATTGAGAGCCGCGAGAATTGCCTTTTCGATGATGACAGTACCATCTACCTCACCTATGGCAACTCGGTGCTGCCACTGCACTGCGATGCCGCCGGTGCACGAAAAAGCCTTATCTACATGAATGCTATCATGCACGAGGGTATCTTGTTGTGGACTCCACCCGAAAAAGCTGGCCGGCCGCATGTCACTCCCGAACCGATTGACTATTACCAGTATTATAGGACAGCCTATGGCAGTGACAGTCGTTCGCACACCATCGAACTGAGGATGCAGAATTCGCGGACATCGCCACAACGGGCGCACATGACATTGACCTACGTCGATAGTAACCTCGTCGTCGCACACGATTGCGGACTGATGGTGGTGGGCAGCCAGCAGGCCACAAAGTTGTTCAACAATAACAGTGCCAGTCAAGAAGCCGACACGGTGCCCTTTGAGGACGGCATGAAGATACTGATGTACACCGTAGCCAACAATGACTTGAGCGAGAAACTGGGCGAAATCACACTGTTCAAGCAGAATCCGATGAACACGCTCTCATACTTGACGCAGACCAGCGTGGGTGCCGACCGCTTCTTCATTTCGGACTACCAGACCGACCTGTTCACCCAGCAACTGTTGCACGGCCTATCGCAGCACTTGTCTAACCGCGAGAATGTGGATACTGTGCGCTTGACCATCGACCCGTTGCTCTCGCGCGAGTTTGAGAATGAAGTCAAGCGTTATGTTAACCGCTTGCCCGGCCTCATCGCTGTGGATAAGCATGGCCATCGCAAGCCCACTTCGCAAGTGCGTGAGCAGTACGACATGTCGGTCACCATCATGGACATGGCCACCGGCGAGGTGCTGGCCACACCGTTCTACACCACACTGTTCGACAACAATGATTTTCCCGAGCAGCTGCGACTCACTACCCGCAACCCCTCGCTGTGCCGTCGGTCGATAGGTTCGACGTTCAAGCCCATGGAGGCCCTGGCGGCGGTCATGGCTGTGCCGTCGCTGGTGAATATGAACACAACGGGCCGCTATGGCCCGCCAGACTTCACCAAGGGGCATGAGCGGGTCATGTTCTTTGGCCGACTCACTCGCCCATGGGCAAAGAATACGGCGGGGCATTGGGCAGGATGCGATTTCACCACGTTCTTGAGCCGGTCGGATGACGTATACCCTGTGGGACTGGTGGCGCTGGCTCTGTCGGGAGCACAAAGTGTCGATGTGCAACAGCTGCCGGTCAACAACGAGACCAGTTTTTTTGCGCTGAAAGATAGGACGGAAACTAGGGACCAGGTAAACTTCCTGCGTTTCAAGAACGCCAAAACCGCCGATGAGAAAATGCCATCGCCATCAAATCAGCACTTTGTTTCCAATATATCTCATTTGTACAATGTTAGTTACGACCAGAGAAGCGATGACGGCTTATACAGCAGAACCACCGACATCGACTTGTTCAAGGCTCTGACCGACAGGATGGAGAGCTATGAAGATAAGGTGTTCGGCCTGCGTGAGGTGTCGCCCGAACAGACGCAGTTGCACTTCGACCGATTTGATGACGGCGAAGATTTCAGGTCATTGCTGGTGACATGGGTGCTGGGGCAGGGCGATAACATGTGGAACTGCGTCAAGCTGGCCGAGGCGTGGGCTAGAATGATTGGCAAGCGAGATGTCAGGGCTTCAATTATCAGTCGTGATGGCAATGGCTCCACACCGTCGCTGATCGACAACACGCTGAGGGCGCACTCGCGGAGCAGCGATGTGAATGCGACGTGGAATGCGTTTCTTGAGAAGTTTCACGACGCGCAGCGCGCAGGCACGTTGGCACCCATGCGACAGGCGGTCGTGGACTTGGGTGAAGGGCTGGTGCTGTTCTCCAAGACGGGCACACCCGATGCATATATCCCACCCATCGACATCCCGCTCATGGGAGGGCGTGTGCGCAAGATGGACCTGGGCATGTACTCGTTTGTGCTGCTCAAGAATGCGCAGTACACCGAGCGTGTGCTCAGCAACCGTCCTGCCCATGGCATCGTGTGCATTGTGCGCATCGCGCGCACCTATGAGTGTGCTAACTGTAAGCCAGGCACACCTTGTTCGGCCTGTGATGCTTATTGGGGGCTGGAGTCGGCTCATGCGCGTGACTTCTTTGCGGCTGATCCCGGCAGGTTGCGCAAGCTCTACGACATGACGCGCAACTATTATTGACATGGCAAAAGGACACTCACAACGTAGGCACGGCCGACGGCCTGGGCGGCAGCAGCGGCCGGCCGACGTCACTGCCTGGCCGGCATGGTACTGGGGGAGGGTTAGGCGGTGGTGCCGGCGGTGGTGGCGGCGGTGGCGGCCGGGGGTCGTGGCGCTGGCGGTGGCGCTGCTGCTGGCCGGCGGTGTGGGGGCACTGAAGCACTTCCGGCACCAGCCGCGACCGTCGCGGGTCACGGTGCACTCGAGCGACTACAATGGTATCGATGTGTCGAAGCATCAGGGGCGCATCGACTGGGAGCGCGTGGCAGCCGACAAGAAAATCCAGTTTGTCTACATCAAGGCCACCGAGGGAGCCACTCATGTGGACAAGGCTTATGAGCGCAACATCGCCCAGGCGCGTCGGGCTGGACTGAAAGTGGGCAGCTACCACTTCTTCACCAGCTACAAGTCGGCCCGGGCGCAGTTCGACAATTTCAAGCGCTACGTCGACAAGGATGAGCAGGACCTTCTGCCCATGGTCGATGTGGAAGAGGCCGGCAACCGGGGGGCGCGCCGCTCGGTGCTGCAGGCGCATCTGCAGGAGTTCATGGACCTGGTGCGTGGCGAGTATGGCAAGTATCCGCTGCTCTACAGCCAGTATAAGTTCTACAACACGCTGCTGGCGCCGGAGTTTAACCGCTACTACATCTTCATCGCGCGCTATGGCTCGACCGAACCGGTGCTGCGTGGCGGCGGCAAGTACAACATCTGGCAGTACAGCGAGCGGGGCCGTATCGATGGCATCAACGAGGCGGTGGATCTGAACCGCTTTGGCAGCGGCACGACGCTCGACGACATCCTGCTGTGATGCTGTTTTCGAGCAAGCGATTTAACGAAAAAATTAACATACAATGAACGGAAAGACTTGGGGATATATCTGGAGCGCCGTGTTGGCCGTGCTGCTGTTGGCGCTGTTGCGCGAGGCCTGGCATGTGGCGGTCGACCATGTGCTGGTGCCCGACTGGAAGGCGCTGTCGTGGCGGCAGTTTGCCTGGCAGCCCGAGCGTGGGGTGTCGAACTTCAACCTGCTGCGCAACTTCAACCTGGGCATCTACTGGTGGTTCAGCGTGGGGGTGGCCGTCTACCCGCTGGCGCGGTGGCTGCTGGTCAAGTATGGCCTAGTGCAGAAACGCTGGTTCACCGAGGAGGAGACCCATGCCCATGAGAACGCTCACCGCCTGGTGGGCAAGCTGCTGGGGCGCCGCATCCACTCCATCCACAGCGAGGAGAACACGGGTGTGGTGATGAGCAGCGGCAAGGAGTGGAGCCGGCCGTTCATGTCGCTGGCGCCCTACACCGTGCCCTACTTGACACTGTTCCTGCTGGCGTTCAGGGCCATCACGGTGCCGCAGAACGCTTGGCTGTTTGATGTCGTCACCGGCATGACGTTCGGCTTTCACCTGGTGTGTTTTGCCACCCAGACGCGTAACTACCAGACCGACATCAACCGCTTTGCCACCCTGTGGTTCCCCTACCTGTACATTGCCGTGTGCGCGGTGTTCAACTTTGTGCTGATGGCGGTCACCTTCTGGGCCAGCAAGAATTTTTTCAAAGCTTTGTGGTGGATTGTCGCCAGCCTGTTCAGCCCGTCGCTTTGCTAGACATTCTGATAAACCTAATGCGCTGCTCCTTACTCCTTTATTCTTTACCCTTTCTGAAGTGTGTTCGAGCACACTTCCGAAACTTAGGTTACTTGTGCCAGTCGGCATGAAACTGCTCTGCGACTCAAAATTGGTGGCTATTAATCGGGATAACTAATGTAGGGCGCTGCCCTACATTCATTCTCGCTATGAATAGCCAGCAATTTAGAATCGCAGAAATGTCACGTCGTCATGCCGGAGTGTCAATGGCTATTAAATATTGTTAATTGGTGTGGCATTTAAGCTGGTTGCTAGTAGAAATGCCTAAATTTGTGTGTTCATTATAATGTCTTTACTATGCGTTGTTTATTTGTGTTTATGGTCGTTTTGACCTCGTTAGGTGTGTGCGCGACGAATGATGATGTCCTTTCCGACTCAACGGTCGCCCTCCATGAGGTGGAGGTTGAGAGTAGTATGAGTGGCAACTACCTCAGTGGGAGTGCCGTGGAGAAGCGCGAGATGATTAACTCCATCGGGCTGAAGAAGATGGCATGCTGCACGCTGGCCGAGTCGTTCGAGAATTCGGCAACGGTGAGTGTGGGCTACAGTGATGCAGTCACTGGCGCAAGGCAAATCAGGATGCTTGGCTTGGCGGGGGTATACACGCAGTTTCTCGATGAGAGCCGTCCCACCATGCGTGGGTTGGTCTCGCCCTATGCGTTGAACTACACCCCCGGCGACTGGCTGCGCTCGATACAGGTGTCGAAGGGGGTTGCCAGTGTCACCACAGGACACGAAGCCATCACGGGGCAAATCAACCTGGAGTACCGCAAACCCACCGACGACGAGCGGCTCCATGTCAACTTCTACCTCGACGATATGCTTCGGCCCGAGCTGAACCTCACCTCGGCTATTCACTTCAAGCAGGACAAGAGCTTGTCGACCATCATCATGGTGCACGGCTCGATTGACACCGACTGGCGAGAGATGGGTGCTATGGACCGTAATCACGACAATTTCCGTGACTTGCCAAACACGCGGCAGGTGGATGTGGCCAACCGCTGGCTCTGGCTTCTGCCCAACGGCATTCAGCTGCGCTGGGGAGCGCGCTACACCGCCGAGGACCGCTTGGGCGGACAGTTGAACTACCACCGGCAGTCGGGTGATGCAGAGAGGCAACTGTTCTTTGAGAGGTTCGATGCGGAATCTGGCTATGCGAAGCCACTCAGCGTCTATGGCTCACATGTGACCAACCACGATGCCAGCGCCTACTTGAAGGTGGCCATGCCACTGCGCCACATCGTGACCGACGGCCAGGGAGGCGAGTGGCAGGACAACGTGGCCCTGGTGGCCGACTGGAGCCACTTCGACACGCGCTCCTACTTTGGCTACAACGGCTATAATGCCCACGAGAACTCGGTGTCGCTCAACCTGCGCATGGATCACTACCTGGCGCCACACTCGTCGCTGGCCGTGGGCGTGCAGGGACGCATGAACTATGTGCGTGGTGCGATGCTCAACTTCCGGTACCGCCCTATCATGCTCAGCGCTATGCCCAACCACTATTCGTGGCTACAAACCTTACTGGATGAACACTTGGACGAGCGCGAAATCGGGGCCTACGCCGAGTGGAACACCACCCTGCGCCAGCGGCTGACCCTGGTGGCCGGAATGCGCGTGGACTACAACGACTGGGCCAAGCAGTGGCTGGTGACGCCGCGGCTGCACGTGAAGTGGGACATCACCCCACGCACCACGCTGCGCGCGTCGGGGGGCATGGGATACCGCACTCCACGCGCCATCATCGAGAACCTGGGCATGCTGGCCACTGGGCTAGATATCATCAATGCCACCATGTACCTACCGGGCAGAGCATTGTTTCCCAACGACGTCACCGACTTGAAGGCACCGGGCAAGCGCAACTACAACAACTTGGAAAAAGCCCTGACGGTGGGCGGCAGTCTGACGCAGACCTTCACTCTGGGCCGCGACCAGCGCGCATCGCTCAGCCTGGACTATTTCCACACCCACTTCCTTCGCTCGCTCTTTGTCACGCAGGAACCGCTCGCGGGCTATGTGCTGTTCTACAACAGCGGCGCGACAAACTACACCAACACGTGGCAGCTTGACTTCAACTGGACACCTGTCGAGCGGCTCAACGTGCTGGCCACCTTCCGCTACAGCCAGAGCCGCGTAGGCTTGCCCATGCTCGCCCAGGGAGGACCTGAGCAGGGGGTCTATTACCTGCTCACCAACGAGACGCAGACCGTGGAACGCGCGCTCACGAGCCGCTTCAAGGGGGTGCTGAACCTGTCGTACGCCACCCGATTCCGCATCTGGGTGTTCGACATCACCGGGCAGCTCAATGGGCCGATGCGTGTGCCCGTGGCAGGAGGTAACATCCAGGAGTCGTATCACTCGCCAACGTATGGACAACTCTTTGCCCAAGTAACGCGCAAGATTGGACACGCTGAAGTGTATGTCGGATGCGAGAACATCACTGATTACCGCCAGAAAGATCCTATCCTAGGTGCCGACGACCCCTTCGGACCACAGTTCAACTCGATGAATGTGTGGGGCCCACTCATGGGCCGCAAGTTCTATGTGGGCGTGCGTTGGAACCTTTATTGATTTGTGTATTTTTCAATGCACCATGGCAGCCAGGTAGCAGTCCCCCTCCCCTGCAGGGGAGGGGTTAGTGGAGGGATCATCGCCAATGCACAATGACTGCCCGGCTGCAGTTATAAATTATAAATTAAAATTGATGATCGCCCTGCTGATAAGCTTGGGGCTGGGATGGGCCACTGCCCGTGACACGAAGGTTGAGGATGTCAAGACCACCGTGTTTGTCACCGACATTCATTGCGAGAGTTGTTCGACCAAGATCATGAACAATGTGCCCGCACTGGGCAAGGGCATCAAAGATGTCGTGGTCAGTGTAGCCGACAAGACGGTGGCTGTGACCTACTACACCAGCAAGAACAGCGACGAGAAGATTGTCAAGGGCTTGCGCTCGCTCCATGTCGAGGCCACCCCCGTGGCTCAGTGCAAGCCATGTTGCATCGTGCCACCCGTCACCCCCGAGCAAGCCCAGAAGATGAACGCTGGTCCCCAGACCGACTGCTGCAAGGACAACTAAGCCCCTCTTGCTCCACACATTACGACAACTTTTTTGGGCTAAATCGCTGAGAAATCGGTGATATATGGTTTTTTTGTTGTACCTTTGCAACCCGAAAAAGACTAACCGCCCCAGCACTCGCCCTCTTCAGAGGAGGGATTGAGGGGGATTTATGATTGAACAAATGGGAAGACTAGTAGCAATCGTGGGACGGCCCAATGTGGGCAAGTCCACACTGTTCAATAGGCTCACGCAGACTCGCGCGGCCATTGTCAACGACACCAGCGGTACCACGCGCGACCGCCAGTATGGTCTGATGGAATGGAACGGCATGGAGATGAGCGTGGTCGACACCGGCGGCTGGGTGGTGAACTCGGAGGACATCTTCGAGGGCGAGATCAACAAGCAGGTGCATCTGGCCATCGACGAGGCCGATGTCATCCTCTTTGTCGTCGACATCAAGAACGGCATCACCGACCTCGACGACCATGTGGCCGAAATCTTGCGTCGCAGCAACAAGCCCGTCATCGTTGTGGCCAACAAGGATGACAACAACGAGAGCCTCTATGCCGAGGCCGAGTTTTATGCCCTGGGGCTGGGCAAGCCCTACAGCATCAGTGCCATTACGGGCACGGGTACGGGCGACCTGCTCGACGAGGTGGTGGCACGCATGCCGCAGAAGGAGATGGACACGCCTCAGGACGACATCCCGCGTTTTGCCATCGTCGGCAGGCCCAACGCCGGCAAGTCGAGCCTGATCAACTCGCTCATGGACGAGCAGCGCAACATCGTCACCGACATTGCCGGAACCACCCGCGACAGCATCTACTCGCGTTACAACAAGTTCGGCTTTGACTTCTATCTGGTCGACACGGCCGGCATCCGCAAGAAGAACAAGGTGAACGAGGACATCGAGTACTACTCGGTGCTGCGCTCAATCCGCGCCATCGAGAACAGCGACGTGTGCATCCTGCTCATCGACGCCACCCGTGGCATCGAGGCTCAGGACGTCAACATCTTCTCCATCATCCAGAAGAACCGCAAGGGGCTGGTGGTGCTGGTCAACAAGTGGGACATCGCCGAGTACAAGACACAGCGGTCAATCGACACCATGGAGGCCGCCATCCGCGAGCGGCTGGCGCCGTTCACCGACTTCCCCATCATCTTTGGCTCGGCGCTGACCAAGCAGCGTATCTACAAGGTTCTCGAGACCGCTATCCAGGTCTACAAGAACCAGAAGATTGTCATCCCCACCTCGCAGCTCAACAACTACATGCAGGAGGTGATTACCGCCACGCCGCCACCTGCGGTCAAGGGCAAGTTTATCAAAATCAAGTACATTACCATGCTCAAGGGGGCCAAAGTGCCCACGTTCATCTTCTTCTGCAACCTGCCGCAGTGGATTCGCGACCCCTACAAGCGCTACCTGGAGAACAAAATCCGCGAGAAGTGGCCTTTGTCGGGTACGATGATTAACCTCTACTTCCGCGAGAAGTAGGGGTGGGGCGTTGTTTCTTAAGGTGGATTCTATAAATTGCTCGTGTCAGATTGTTTTAGATTTTTGAGCTGGCTTTGGATCAATCTAGATGAGGCAGTAGCGGGCTACGGCACAGATAGTTGAGCCAAAATATGCCAAAAAGAAAAACAATATGACCGAAGCAACATAACCCGTTGGCTGAATTAAAATTGTTGTCCGTAATTAATAGAACATATATGTTTCAGCTAATTGCGTCGAAGACGCTAGGCGGGTCGTAGACCCGACTTTGTGTTAAAGACCAAGCTGCGCACATCGAAGATGTGCGCAGCTTGGTCATAGCGAACAACCTTGGCATGTGCCTCGAAGAGGAACTTTATCATTCACAGCAAGATACAACGTGCAATATGATTTGTTAATTCCGCCAACGGGTCAACATAATAACATTTTGGAATTTATAGAACCCACCTTAATTGTTTTTCTGCCGTTGTGCGATTTTGTTTTAGATTTTGTTTGATTTCCCGCCCGTCAGGGCGGCTCACTCTCGTAGGGCTGCGCCGCCGCCACAGCCGCCACATCCGCCTCGCTCTGTCGTAACCACTAAATTCATCAAAGACCACCAAAGAGCATCAAACACTAATTTGACGAACTTTGACGAATTTTGATGGTTTTGGTGGAGAATATAACCCTCCCCTCTCCCGAAGGGGAGAGGAAGAAGCAGCCAGGCTGTAGGGACGGCACCCCAGTGCCGTCCGCCTCAACAAAAGGGTAATGCCTTCGAGTTTATAGTTAAAAGTTTACAATTAAAAGTTGTCGGCGGCGAGGGTAACGGCTTTACTGCTTTACTAAACTAAGAGCAACAAGACAAACTATTAACTTTTAATGCTTATTTGCAGCCCTGCAGGCGGACGGCACAGGGATGCCGTCCCTACCCCCAGCGACCAGCTTATCTATTCATAGCCCTTACTACTGCAAATCACAAAGGCCTGCGCCTGAACGCAATGCTCGCTCCTTCTCCTTGAATATAGGAGTGACTACATCCTGCGTCGGCGTCGCTGTGCTCACGTTGATGCACACCCCCTTGAATTTTTCGCTACGCAGGACTATGGATAATCCAGGCTAGATTCTTAAATTATAATTGATCTGATGTGAGTTGTACGCCCATATTCGGCTGCCCATTATGGGTTACACCAAAGCCCAGCCGCAAGTAGGCTGGGCTTTGGTGTGCAGTAGGGCTGGGTAGTCTATTTCTCCCAGGGGTAGAGACCTTGGTTCTCTGCCTTGATGATGACGGGCATGCCCACGTATGCATAGTTCTCCTTGAGGGTGATGATGTCCTGGTCGCGCAGGCGTATGCATCCCTCACTGGCACGTCCTGGCACGGAGCTCTCGTTGTTGGTGCTGCCGTGGATGCCTATGCCGCTATGGCCTGGTGTGAGCAGCCGCAGGAACCAGTGTCCATAGGCCTTGATGCTTCCTCGTCCGTCCTTGAAATCGTGCTTCCAGGTGCTGGCATCCTGTATCATGGTGATCTTGAACGGCTTGCCCTGAGGCGACTCGGGAGTGCGCATGTCGCCCTTGCGCTGCTTGTCGCCCTTGTTCTTGCTCAGGCAACACGGATATTCGGCCAGCAAGGTGGAGTCCTTGCTGTAGACGCGCAGGTTGAGGTCTTTCTTGGAGATGACAATAAATGCTCCGCTATTTTTTGCGGTGGTTTTGCTGGCTTTAGCCGCTTTGGTGGTTTTGGTCGCTTTGGTGGTTTGGGTGGTTTGGGTGGTTTTTGCGGCCTTGCGTGTGGCGGCCTTGCGTTGTGTGGTGGCTTGCATGCCCAGGCCCATGACCAGCATGCCCACCAGCAGCAATGATAGTGCTTTCTTCATCATTCTTTAGTGTAATTTTCAAAATTTTCTAGAAGCTCTAGATGTTACGTGACTAGTAGAGCATGTTGAGTACGTTGTTGTACTGGTACTGGCTGTTGAAGCCCTGACGCATGAGCAGCTGGATGCTAGCCATCACCTCGTCCAGGTAGGGTATGGTGGGCGTGGTGGGGTTCTTCTGGCCCTTGTCGTAGGTCTTATAGTAACTCAACTTCTTAAAGGCCTTCTGGAACTCCTTGTACGGCTCGCTGTCAGTGCCTTGTGTGGCCCATCGCAGCTGCTCGAATCCTTGCTTGTGCTTGTTGAGCATCTCGCGCAGTTCTTGGCAGTACTTGCCATAGTTTTTGACCAATTCTTTGCGTTTGATCACGTCTTTTGTCTCCATGTCGTCGAACTTGGCCAATGCCTGCTCCACCTGCAGCTTGTCGTACTTGTCGTTGAGCACAGGCAGGATGCTCTGGGTGTAAATCAGCTCGTCGAGGTTCTCGACGGTGTTCTGCCGGGTCTTGTTGGCCAGCTTGATTCCCTTTTCCTGCTCCTTCTTGAGGCGCTCCAGTTCCTTGATTTGGCCTTTGAGTGCCTTGACCACAGCGTTGGCGCTGTCGAGCTGTGCCTTGAGCTGGTCGATGTTCTGATCAAGGATCACAATCGAGTCCTGCATGTCGAGCACGAGGTCTTCTTGCAGCTTGATGTCGTTCTCGAGTTGGGTGACGGTTGTTGTGGCCTGCTGCGCCTGTGTGGCCACGGCAGTCAGGGCCAGTGCCATCAGTGTGAATGCGATACGCCTTATGATGATGGGTGTTTTCATAATTGAAAATTCAGAATTTATAATTAAGAATACGCAATATAGCAACTATAAACCATAAACTATAAACTAAATAGTTAATAGTTGGGGTCGACAAAGCGTAGCGGAATGGTCATGGTGCACTCCATGGGCTTGCCGTGGCTTGTGGCGGGTGCAAATGGGGGCAGCTGGCGGCAGATGTCCAGGGCCTTCTGGTCGAGTCGCTTGTCATAGCCGGTAGCGATGGCCGCCTTCTTCACCTTTCCTTGGGTGTCGATGGTGACGTCGACCAGCACCCGCACCGGCGGCTTGGAGTCGTCCCAGCCGGTCATGCGGTTGAGGTGTGCGGTCAGTGCCTGATTGCCACCGGGGAACTGTGGAAGCTTCACCTCGTCGGCCAGCGTGGTGTCGCGCTCGGCATAGATGCCTGTGCCTGCGACCACACCGCCCGAGGCGGCCACTGCGGCACGGTAGCGCTCGTTGTGCTGATGCACCCGCTCGCGCATTTCGCGCAGTTCGGTGTCGTTAGGGTCGATGGCTATGGCGCGGTCATAGTCGCTGAGTGCCTCGTCGAGCTTGCCTTGCGCCGAGTAGATGGCTGCGCGGTTCTGCCAGTAGTTGGCTTTGCGGGCATCGTCGCGCAGGGCCTGGTTGATTTCGGTCATGGCGGCGATGGTGTCGCCCAGGTCGATGAGGGCATAGAAACACTCGCTGTGCGCCCAAGCACGGAAGGTGGAGTTGACATCGTCGATAAGCGTGGTGGCGCGGCGCAGTGCGGTAGCCGCCTCATCCAGGCGGTCGAGTCGCCGCAGTGCCGAGCCCTTATAGGCCAATGCCACACCGTTGTCGCCGTTCTGCTCCAGGGCTTGATCCATCCACTGGATAGCCTCCTGATAGTACTGCTTGTCGAATGCCGCGATACCCTTGTCGATTGCGGTAGGGTTCTTTCGTGGCACGCGTGCCCATGCTGTGGTGGCAATGAGTGCCATCAGCACTGTGGCAATGATGGTGATTCTAGACTTCATAGTTTTCGTTTTTATGGATACATATTGGGGCAAAGGTAGTAAAAAGTTTTCGGTTGTTGGTGCTCGCGACTCGTTTTTTTGACTTTAGACCCCCGTTTTTGAAGCGTCTAACGGTGTCGCTTGACCAGGGCGCGCCAGTCGATGATCAGGCACATGAATATGGGCAGGACGTACCATGTGGTCAGATAGGAGCGCAGAGAGATGAAATGGTGCCAGTAGGCATGGTGCAGAAACACGAGCATCCAGGCCGGCCCCACAAGTGCCAGGACCCACAGCCACAGGTGCTTGCGCGCCACCTGGCGGCCCTTGCCGGCCATCCACGCGGCTGCCAGTAGCAGGACAGCGGCCACAACCTTGAGTGCAAACATCGGTCGGATGCCATAGGAGATGATGCTTTTAACCCATATCAACTTTGGCGTGGGGTCTTCACCGTTGACGGTGTGCTGAACAATCGAAAGACCCACCTCGTGCAGGGGGTTGTAGCCGGCCAGCAACATGGCCACCGGCCATTTTGACACCAGAAACACCAGCCAACCCAGCCCCCACATGGCGCACAAGCCCAGCACCTGGCGCAGGCTGTGCTCGTCGCGCTTGAGCATCATCGTGGCCAGTGGCACGCCCAGGGTGATGGTGGGTACGGTGAAGAAGTCGGAGAATGCTGTGACGGCACCGATGGCAAACATCACCTGTGCACGACGCAGCGGTGTGCGGGTGAGGCTGTCGAAGGTCATTATCAGAATCGTGGACACGAGCATGATGTAGTAGCAATTGGAGTACTGCATGCTCAGCGGTACCACGCCAGACTTGACCACCAGCAAGGCAAACAAGAAGCACAGTGGCAACCAGCGGCGTATGCGCCACATCTGCACCAGACAGATGGCGAGCAGTGCTGAGAGCAGCACCCAGTTGAGAGTGCGTATGCCCTGATAATCGGTGACTGTGAGCAACGGTCGCAGCACCACTTGATAGCCGTGCCAGTACTTGCCATAGCGCCACATGCTCTCGTGCGGAACCACATCACCCTCGTTGAAGTATTGCCGGGTGTCGGCGATGATGTCGGAGCTGCGGCGGCAGCGCATCACCTCCATGGCCGACCGTACGGGGTGCTTGTCATCAGTGCAATACGATGCTTGAAGCATGTAGCAGTCGGTGAAGTTGTCGAGCTGGGCCTGCCCCAGGATGTTGCGGGTGGGATAACTTCCCTCGGCCTCGAAGGTGGCTATCGACTTGTCGACATTGTCACGCAGTGCGCTGAGCGGGATGCAGTAGACGGCCACGATGGCCGCAGTGAGCATCAGCAGCATGACCCCATAGACCCGAGCTATGGCTGCAACGTATTTGATTGTATTCTTCCACATAGTCTTAGTATTTTAGTGTAGCTCGTGATGTGTTGCCGGGACGGTGGGTATGGGTCAGTGTACACCACTGTCCGGTCACCTCGCTGTCGTAGCGCACATGATAGCGTCCGGGTCGCAGAAAGTGCAACTCTACGGCGCCATCGACCTCGACCTGGTCGCCGCGGCCGCGTGTGGCACGCTTCTCCTGTATGTGCCACTTGTTGTCGACGATGGTGCTCACCAGCACGATGGTGTCGCCATCGGTGATGGGCAGTCCGGTGCGTGTGATGGCCACGTGGTCGGTGTCCTCGCTGGTGATGGCCAGCAGACCAGCCTCATCGGCCTGACGGGCGATGAGGTTGAATGTGTCAATGTTTGTGGTGGCCTCGCCGTGGGCGCGCTGCCCCACGAGCAACGTCACCAGAGCCATGGCCACCACAAACGCTATCACATAGAATTCTACAGAGTGAACATCAATCATGGGAAGGTTTAGAGTTTACAGTTAATAGATTATGGTGGACATAGGGATATTCGTCATCAACTATAAACCATAAACTATTAACTATCAACTGTTAGCTGCTAACTATCAACTATTAACTTACTTGATGACCTTGACGCGCACTTGTGGTGTGCCCGGCAATTGGTCGGCAGTGAGTGCGGCGTAGATGTTGTAGACCCCGGTGGGTACGCGCTCGCCCGTTTCGTCGCAGGCATCCCATGCCACCTGTCCGGTGGTTGCGGTGAACTGGCGCACGATGTTGCCATCGCGGTCGGTGATGCGTACACAGGCCCCTACATCCACCTGGCCGATGGTCACAAAGCCCGTGTAGTCGGGGGTGACCAGCATGGGCGCAGCTGTCACGGCGGTATAGTCGATGGCACTGGGCACATCGTTCATGTTCAGCTCCACAACACCATTATCGGTGGTGATGAGGGCACGGTCGCGCGACACGGCCACATCGTAGACCAGTGGCGAGGGCAGGCTGCTGTTGTCCACATCGAAGTGCTTGAGCACCCTTGAGCCGTCGGCATTGACCACAAACAGTCCGCTCTCGCGTGTACCTATCCACTTGCGGTTGTCGGGGTCAACCCCAATACTGGTGATTGACAGTTTGTAGGGCGAGTCCTCGCCGTCGACGGTCTCAGGCACTGTGACCCTGAAGCCCGGTGTGAACACCTCGTCGGCCTTGACGTAGAAGATGCCCTGCTTGGCACCAATCCAGATGTGCCCTGTCGAGTCGGGGGTCAGTGTCCCGGTCTCACGCAGATACCAGTCGACTGAACGGCCTTTCTGGTCGATAAACTGCTTGGAGTGCATCACCTCGATTTCGGTGGATCCGGGCTTGAGCCGCCAGAAGTTGAGCTGGTCGGACGTGTAGCCTCCCACATAAGCCTTCACGCCAGTAGTGCTCTCGGTGAAGCTCTGGCGCTGGGCGTGCGATGTGCTGAACTGCGCGAAGTCGTAGGTCACCCAGTCCTCGACATTGACCGTGTCGGCCAGCAGCTTCTCGGCCGGCAACATGGCCACAATCTGGTATTTGTTGGTACCGCCACCGTCAGTGCCCAGCATCCACAGGTTGCGTTGGCTGTCGACCAGCAGGCCGGGCAGCCAGCAGATGCCGTTGGGATTGCCGCTGGTGGGCGGATAGTGCAGCGGCCCGGCCGTGCCATGGGACACAAACTTGCCCGTCACCAGCCCGCCCACCACGCGGTAGAACGCGTTGCCGCGGTCGGCAGCAAAGTAGCTGTTGGCCATGCCGGGAATAAAGGTAATGCGGGCCAGGCGCGTTGAGCTGCGCAGGGCCGTCGGGGTGTCGTCGGTCCATTGTGCGCCATCGTAGCTCATGATGTGCTTCTGGTGGTTGACGTTGAGCAAGAAGTTCTGGTCGGCCGATGTGATGTAGAATTTGTTGTCCCACCGGTTGTACATGCTGTAGCACAATGTGATGCCTCCGGTGCGCAAGTACAAGCCGTCGGGCTTGTAGGCGGTGGCGTTATTGCCCTTGGGGTGAATGCCTGTGGCATCGATCTGCCAAGTGGTCTCGTCGCCGGGGCAGCATGAGTAGAGCGATGTGGTGTTGCCGCTCACCTTGGTGGCCGTGTAGGCGGTATCGTCGGCGATGGTGTAGTAGTAGCCCTTGGCGCGGAAGTTGGCCAGCCAGCCGCCATTGGTGCGCTGCAGGTTGTTGGCCGCGGCAGCCACAATGCTGGTTGTGGTGCAGACTAGGATGTCGTTCTGTTCCATAGACAGTGAGCAGCGTATGAGCTCACTGGAAGTGCGCATGAAGAACACGCTGTCGTTGGCTGTGTACAGTCGTGCGCCGGTGTGCGTCACGCCCAGCTTGAAAAAGTCGTTGAGCGTCTCGCGCGATCCTTGACTGGCGTACAGCTGGTCGCCATAAGCGATAACCAGGTAATCGCCCACTTGTGCCGCCGAGGTCATTGCCTGGTTGTAGATGTGAAACTCGGTTACGCGTTGGTGAGCATCGTCCAGCACAGCCAGGCCAAAGTCGGTGGCCAGATAGGCTTTCCCGTGGGCAAAGGTCACGTCGTTGACTTTGCGCGACACGGTCATGATGGCATCGGCCAGGTCGCTGACGTTGACCATGCGTCCGTCGTCATACAGCAGGTCGATGTTGCTGTTCTGGTAGGTGATGAGCAGGTAGTGGCTGTCGTAGTTGTAGTAGATGCCAGTGGCCAGCACCTCGCTCAGGCCGTTTTCGGGGGTGAGTGTCTGGACCTGCTGGCTAGCTTTGTCAAGACGCATGATGGCCCCGTTGGACAACGCATAGACGTAGTTCTCGGTGTCGATCATGTCGGTGGCAGTGTTCAAGGCATAGGCGGGATGGAACTTCCATGTCCCGTCGATGTCTTGTGCCAGGGCTAGCATCGGCATGAGCAGGGCTAGCAGGACGATTAACTTTTTCATAATGGTGCTCTGTTGATGAGAATGGGTTTTACTGGGGGGAGGCTATGGCCTGCTGGGCACATTCGACCCAGTGCTTGACCTCGTCGGCTGTGGGGGCCTTGTAGCCTAGCTTGTATTTCTTGTTGATGTCGAGCAGGTCCTGGAACAGCTTGCCCGGACGCTCCAGCTCAGCCAGGGCTTGCACGGTGAGCAGTCCGGCCTTCTGGATGGGGGCCACCCACTCGGCGGGTATGCCCAGTGCGGTGTATGCCTCCTGCTTGTCGCGCCGTGCCACCTTCTCGGGGCGCATCTGCGGGAACAGGATGACATCTTGTATGGTGGTCTTGCCGGTCATGAACATGGTCAGTCGGTCGATGCCGATGCCGATGCCGCTGGTGGGGGGCATGCCATATTGCAGTGCTCGCAAGAAGTCGTGGTCGATGATCATCGCCTCGTCGTCGCCCTTGTCGGCCAGGCGCATCTGCTCCTTGAATCGCTCCTCCTGGTCGAGCGGGTCGTTGAGCTCGCTGTAGGCGTTGGCCACCTCCTTGCCGTTGACCATCAGCTCGAAGCGCTCGGTCAGGCCGGGCTTGCTGCGGTGCATCTTGGTCAGTGGCGACATCTCCACGGGGTAGTCGATGATAAACGTGGGTTGCACATAGTGGCCCTCGCAGAACTCTCCGAATAGTTCGTCGATGAGCTTGCCCTTGCCCATGGTGTCGTCAATCTCCATGCCCAGCTTGTGGCACACCTCGCGGATTTGTGCCTCGTCCATGCCCGTCAGGTCGTAGCCCGTCTGCTCCTTGATGGCATCGAGGATGGGCAGACGGCGGTAGGGGGCCTTGTAGCTGATGATGTGTCCGTCGAACTCGGCTTCAGGCTTGCCGTTGACGGCGATGCAGATTTTCTCGAGCAGCTGCTCGGTGAACGACATCATCCAGTTGTAGTCCTTGTACTGCACATACAGCTCCATGCAGGTGAACTCGGGGTTGTGCGTGCGGTCCATTCCCTCGTTGCGGAAGTTCTTGCCTATCTCATAGACACCCTCGAAGCCGCCCACTATCAGGCGCTTGAGGTAAAGCTCGGTGGCGATGCGCATGTACATGTCTACGTTCAGCGCATTGAAGTGGGTGATGAACGGGCGGGCGCTGGCACCGCCGGCGATGGTCTGCAGCGTGGGTGTCTCGACCTCGGTATAGCCGGCGTCGTCAAGCACCTGTCGCATGGTCTTGAGCACCAGTGCACGCTTGATGAATGTGTCCTTGACACCGTCGTTGACCACCAGGTCGACGTAGCGCTGCCGGTAGCGCAGCTCGGGATCGTCGAATGCGTCGTAGGTCACGCCATCCTTGACCTTGACCACCGGCAGTGGGCGCAGCGACTTGCTCAGCACCTTCAGCGTCAGTGCATGAACGCTGATTTCGCCCGTCTGGGTGCGGAACACAAAGCCTGTGACACCGACAAAGTCGCCCATGTCGAGCAGCTTCTTGAACACGACGTTATAGAGGTCCTTGTTCTCGTCGGGGCACAGCTCGTCGCGGTTCACGTAGACCTGAATGCGGCCTTTCGAGTCCTGCAACTCCATAAACGATGCCTTGCCCATGATGCGACGGCTCATGATGCGTCCGGCAATGCTCACCTGGCGTGGCTCGGCATCGTCGCTAAACTGCTCGCGTATGTCGTCGCTGTAGGCGTTGACGGGAAACTCTGCTGCGGGGTAGGGGTCAATACCCAACTCGCGCATTGTGTTCAGACTATTTCTTCTTACTATCTCTTGTTCGCTCAGCTCAAGGATGTTCATCTATTTAAATTAAAGGTTAAGGATTAATAATCAAGAATCCAGATAATGATGGATAATGAATGATTAATCAAAAATTAAAATTATGAATTATGAATTCTTAATTATGAATTGTGAATTATGAAGAATTATCGTTTGCCCTTGCCTAGCAGCACCCCCAGACTGTCGATGGCGACCTCTGTGGCTGTGTTGAGGGCTTGCTGGAACTCCTCGCCGCGGTTTTGCGAGGTGTAGTAGTCGTTGGCCGCCTTAATCATCTTGTCGGCACGCTTCTGGTCCTCCTCGGGATTGACCTCTCCGCTCATCATTCGCTCGGACGACTGCACAATCATGTCGGCGATTGTTTGGGCGTCTTTCTGTGGGTCGCCAGTGGGCTTGAAGGCACCATCGTCGGCCGTTTGCTCGGATGTCGCCTGCCCGTCTTTGTGCTGGGCGGAGTCGCACGATGATAGAGCCATCGCCGCTAAAGCGGCAGCTATTATCAGGACTTTTTTATTCATGATGGTCAATAGTGTAGTTAACAAACTGCAAAGTTACAACTTTTTAATTAAGAATGACGAATTAAGAATTAAGAAATTGCGTCTGATTGCGCATTTTTGCCATCGTTGCCATCTTGCAGGGCCCTTTTCTGCTCAATGCTATACGGACGAACGCGGCAGCCCAGCCACACCGCTACGGGCGTGAGCGAGAGCGCGTAGGCTATCAGGCCACAAATGCCCACGCACAACAGTGTGGCTAGCGGGATGCCCCACCAGTAGTTGGGACACCAGCTCTCAAACAGCGGTATTATTACCGACTGAGTGACGATGCGATGGGTCAGGTAGATGCCAAAGGTGAGTTGGCTGCCCACATACAGCGCGCGATGACTCCAGCGCGCAAAACGGATGCTCTGTGCGGCGATGACCACCAGGGCACCCAGCGCCACGATGTTGGGCGACAGGCGGTGCAAGAATGTGGCTGTGTGCCAGTGGGTCAGGAAGAGCACCAGTGGCACGCACAGCAGCGCCGCTGCCCCCACGATGTGCCCCCACCGCCAGTGTTCGATTTTTCCCCAGCGGCGCAGGTAGTAGCCCAGCAACATGAGTCCCATGTAGCCCTGGGCATAGAACAAGATGCCAAACTCCTCGCTCAGCAAGTTGCCGAAGGCTGGCCACACAAGCGTCAGTGCCGGCACACACAGTGCCGCACCCCACACCGCCAGTAACAGCTCGACCTGGCGCCGTGATGCCTGCTGGAGCCATGTGGCCAGAATGGGAACAAACACGTAGATGCCCATGGCCATGTAGATGAACCAGAAGAAGGGCACTTGGGGCTTGACCGGCATCTGGGCCAGGGCGGCGGGCAGGTCGCTCCACGCCATGCGCCCGGTGGCACAGTCGATGGCCAGTGTGATGGCCGTCCAGATGAGCATGGGCACAAACACGCGCACCAAGCGCTCACGCAAGAACGCGCCGATGGGCTTGGGGCGCCACAGGGTCAGTGCGCCGGTGAGCATAAAGTAGACTATCGAGGCACTGGCCACGGCATAGTAGCCATAGATGGCTATCGCACGGTCACCACCATTGCCACCCAGATAGGTGACGTGCACCAGCACTACGGCAAAGCATGCCAGACACCGGGTGGCATCCATCCAATGCAGGCGGTTGCTGCTCAATTGATAATTCATAATTCAATCGTCTAAAGTGGCTTCTTGTCAGTAGTGAAGGGAGTTAAGGAGTTAAATGTAGTTAAGACGAATCTAAATAAGCTGGTCGTTGGGTAGGGACGGCACCCCAGTGCCGTCAGCCTGCGGGCTGTAACGCTGTTCACCGATTGTTCGGGTTGATTGTGAGGCAATTGCAAAATCAAACAACCAGATCCTCTCCTTTCTTATTGCACAACAATGCATAATTACTGCCTAATAGCAAGCCCGAAGGGCTGGCAGACCACAGGCCGGGGTGTAGCGTTAGCGCAACCCCGGTGACAAGGAAAAAACAAACATCCAAGCCCTGAAGGGGCGGCAGACATCCAAGCGTCTCTCCCATGAGCATGATGCGCGGTTTCACACAGGTAGCACAATCGCTATCATGTAACACTTCCGCACAGTATTGATAATTAGATTACATGGTCATCCCTGTGTCAAGGCTGTAGGGACGGCACAGGGATGCCGTCCCTACCAGACCCGGTCGGCAACAAGACATCCGTCTTAACTCCCTTTAACTCCTTAACTCCCTTTAACTACCAGAGAAAGCTCCAGTGTCCCGCTGTTTATTACAGCCTCGCCTCGAGTGCGGCGGTCTGCGCCTCGTAGCCAGCCTTGCCCAGCAAGGCAAACATGTTCTTCTTGTAAGCCTCCACACCAGGCTGGTTGAACGGGTTCACCCCCAGCATGTAGCCACTGATGCCGCAAGCTTTCTCGAAGAAGTAGATGAGCTGGCCCAATGTGCGCTCGTCGATGGTGGGCAGCGTGATGACCATACAAGGCACGCCACCGTCCACATGAGCCAGGCGAGTGCCCAGCTCGGCCTTGTGGTTGACCTCGACCAGCCGTCGGCCGGCGATGTAGTTCAGGCCGTCGAGGTCGGCCTCGTCGTGCGGGATGACCACCTCGTGATGCTGGCTCTCGACGGTGAGTACGGTCTCAAAGATGGTGCGCTCGCCGTCTTGTATCCACTGTCCCATCGAGTGCAAGTCGGTGGTGAAGTCGACACTGGCCGGGAAGATGCCCTTGCCGTCCTTGCCCTCGCTCTCGCCGTAGAGCTGTTTCCACCACTCGGCCAGGAAATGCAGCCGTGGCTCAAAATTGACCAGAATCTCAATCTTTTTTCCACTCTGGTACAGGGCATTGCGCACCTGGGCATATTGCAGCATCATCTCGTCGCTGCCCTGCTCCATCTCGGCGGCACCTGCCACCAGCGCGCGGATGTCGAACCCTGCCACAGCGATGGGCAGCAGCCCCACCGGAGTGAGCACCGAGAAGCGTCCGCCCACGTTGTCGGGAATCACAAAGGTCTCGTAGCCTTCCTGCGTGGCCAGTCCGCGCAGGGCACCGCGTGCGGCGTCGGTGATGGCCACGATGTGCTTGCTGGCCCACTCACGGCCCAGCTCACGCTCCAGCTGCCCCTTGAGCAGACGGAAAGCGATGGCGGGCTCGGTGGTGGTGCCGCTCTTGCTGATGACGATGATGCCCCACTTGCGGCCTTGGAGCAATGTCATCAGGTCGTGCATATAGTCCTCGCCGATGTTGTTTCCGGCAAACAGGACACGTGTGCCTGTCGCTGACTTGTAGGCTGCAAACTGGTCGTTCAGCGCCTCGATGACGGCCTTGGCACCCAGGTAGCTGCCGCCGATGCCTACGGCCACGACCAGCTCGCAGTCCTGGCGCATGCGCGCGGCGCACTGTTCCACGGCAGCCAGCTGCTGTTCATCAATCGAGCTGGGCAGGTGCAGCCAGCCCAAGAAGTCGTTGCCGGCACCGTCGCCGTCGGCCAGCGTGCGTGCGGCAGCCTCGGCGGCAGGACGCAACGCGTTAATCTCTTTCTCATTCACTGCGCCCAGCGCAGCTTTCGTGTCAATCTTAATCATTTCAGTCTATCCTTTTATTTTAGTTTTTCTAGATGCTCTAGATTGTTTAGTTGTTTAACTTTCTAAAGTAGCTTCTTGTCAGTAATTAAGGAAGTTAAGGCGTTAAATGTTTTGTCAGCGAACAGGTGTGCTGCGTGATTAACCAGACTGTAGGGACGGCACTCCTGTGCCGTCCGCCTGCGGGTTGCAGCCAACATTAACTTTTGTTGAGGCGGACGGCGCAGGAGCGCCGTCCCTACCGACTTGGCCGTTCGCGGTATTCCATGTCCCTACCGTCACAACATTGTAACGTCTTAACTCCATTTAACTCCTTAACTACATTAGAAACTTGAATTTAGTTGTAGAATGTTATCCAGTTGGTGCAGTAGCGACTTTTGTCGAGGCGGGGATGAATCTCATGAACTGTGCCGTCGGCATCGCGCCACCATGAGTGGTTCCACCCGCTGCCCATGTCCAGATACAAGGCCTCGCTCACGCCATATGCGTCAAGCATGTCGACAAAGTCGTGATACTCCACCGCCTCGCGCGAGTCGACGATGCACAGCTGGCCGCCCTTCTCGCACAAGGCTCGGTAATGGTTTACGCCGCTGCGCCACAACTTGGCCACGCGCTTGCCCTGGTGGATGATGCTGGCCTGACCGAAGCCCATGCCGCCATTGGCCGCCGCGCGGTCAAGGGCCTCGCTGTAGTCGCCCTGCACAAACTGCCAGTGGTTGCCCCAACTGACAAATGCGCCACTGTTGTCCTTGCACCGGGCACCGGCGTAGCGCTGGCCGCCGCTCACATGGTCACCGTCGATGTTGCTGTGTGCAAAGGCGTCGAGCAGCTCGTGGGTGAAAGCCGCCTCGGCGCAGAAGATGACTTGTCCGTTGTCCTGGCCAGGCATCGTGTCGCACACCAGGTCGATGCGTGTGAATTGCGGGTAGTAAGCAATCACCTGCTCGGTCGAGTCGACAACCACGACAGGTGTGGCCGCTACGGGAGGCTGTTGCTCGTGGGCGGTGGTGCCGCCTTTCAGGTCGTTGTGTATCATATAGGCCAGTGCACACAGGCAACCGATGAGAATCACCCATGCCGCTATCGCATTCAGTCGCTTGTTGTTCATTTTTTTAAGTAGTGGAGGAGTAGAGTAGTAAAGTAGTAGGGCAGTGGAGCCGTTACCCAAGCCCGATTCTTAATTCTTAATTATGAATCAGATTTCCTTGGTGTAGGCGCGGCGCCGCTTGTTCTGGCGGTAGTTGAAGTACTGCCACTGCTGCTGCACGCGTTCGTTGTCCTCGAGCTCGTGGCCGGTGTCGGCCCACTTGTAGCCGAAGCGGATGAAGCACGGTATGAGGTCATCAAAGATGAGCGCATTCACCCCCTTGCTCTGATATTCGGGCTTTACGGCGATGAGCAGCAAGTCGACCACATCGTTGTGACCCTTGAATGCCTTGAGCAGGTGATACCACCCGAAGGGCAACAGGCGTCCGCGGCTCTTGATCAGCGCCTGCGACAGCGAGGGCAGCGTGATGCCCACACCGATGAGCTCGCCATCGGGCTTGACCACGAGCGACAGGTCGTCGAGCGGCAGGAAGGGGAGGTACATCTTGATGTAGTGCTTGATTTGCTTGTCGCTCAGCGGTGAGTAGCCGAACAGCTTGTCGTAGGCTTCGTTGATGAGCTTGAAGATGGCGTCGCCGTAGTCGTTGACCAGCTTTTTGCGGCTGGTATACTTGATTGTGTCGATGTTCAGGCGCTGCTTGACGATGCGTGCTATGCGCGCCATCTTCTCGGGTACCTCGGTGGGTACCTCGACACGGAACTCTACCCAGTCGACATCTTTAACAAATCCCATGCGCTCCATGTGCTGGGGATAGTAGGGGTAGTTGTAGATGGTGGCCTGGGTACTCACTTCGTCAAATCCCTCGACCAGCATTCCTTCCTGATCCATGTCGGTGAACCCCAGTGGACCGGTCAGGGTGGTCATTCCCTTCTGTTTGGCCCAGTCGGTGACTGCCTGGATGAGTGCATCGGACACCTCGGCATCGTCAATAAAGTCGATATAGCCGAAACGTCCCTCCTGCTTGCCATTGCGCTCGTTGACCAGCCGGTTGATGATGCCGGCTATGCGCCCCACGGGCTTTCCGTCGCGGTAGGCCATGAAGTAGGCGCTCTCGCAGAAGTCAAACGCCGGGTTCTCGCTGGGCATGAGTGTGCCCACCACGTCGCTGATCAGGTCAGGGACATAGTAGGGGTTGCCGTTGTACAGCGTGTCGATGGGAAACTTGGCAAACGCCTTCAGGTTGCTCTTGGTGGGTTCTATTTGTCGAATCTCAATCATTTCAATTTGGACTTTAGACTTTGGACGTTAGACTTTGGTCGTGGACGTTCTTTGGACGTTAAAAATCGACTGCTCGAACACTCGAATTGCGGAAAACGGGGTCAAACTCCGAAGCTCATGACTGCTTCATGCTGAAAGCCAGGGCATAGGCACGGGCATGCTTGACCATGGCCAGCAGTCCATTGCTGCGGGTAGGCGACAAGTGGTCGCGCAGCCCGATCCGCTCAATGAAATAGAGGTCGGCGTCAAGAATCTCTTGTGGGGTGTGGCCACTGAGCACGCGCACCACCAGCGAGACGATTCCCTTGACGATGAGCGCATCGCTGTCGGCCTGGTAGGTGACAAGGCCGTCGGCATAGTCGGCCTGTAGCCACACTCGGCTCTGGCACCCGTCGATGAGGTTGTCGCTGGTTTTGTACATCTCCTCGAGTGGTGGCATGGCGTTGCCCAGCTCGATGATGTAGGCATATCGGTCCATCCAGTCATCGAAGCCTTCAAACTCCTCGATGATTTCGTCTTGCAGTTGGTTGATTGTCACTTCTAGAATTATGAATTAAGAATTATGAATTAAGAATTATGAATGCAACCCCTAATGTCAACACCGCTCTGACCCTTATGGGAAAAGAACCGCGAATTTTGGGGTAAAAAAAATCCGCGGTTCTTTACTTTATTAATAAGGTGTGATCAATAGAAATTGATGAGCGAACGCTTCACCTTGGTGGCGCGGCTCAGGATGTAGGCCATGGCGTTGGGGTTGCCCACCATGGCGCCGCCGCGCTGCTGGGCATAGCGGTTGTTAAGCTCCTCCTTGCTGGGCTTGCGGCCGTCGGTCTTGATGTCGTACACTTGGAAGACGTACACGCCATTTTCGCCCTTCCAGGGGCCGATGAGTTTGCCCTTGGGCGAACCGGCGATGCGGCCGATGAGGGCGGGCTCGTTCTGGAGCTTGGCAACGAAGTTGCTGGCAAAGACGACTTCTGCCGAGTCGACCTGTGCTCCCATGAGCTTGGCATAGCCATTGAGGTCGCTGGCCTTGCCCTTGTACTGTGCCATCAGGGCGTCGGCCTTCTTGCTGTTGCGCACGCGGGTGGTGAGCATCTCCTTGACCTGGGGCGCGTTCCAGGGCATGTAGTCGCCGTCGTAAATCTCGTCGATGCACACGGCCACCAGATAGTCGTTGTTGTCGCTGAAGATGGGCGACACCTGGTTCTTGTCGTTGTCAAACACCCACTTCACAGCCTTGCGGGTGTCCTTGATACCCTGGCCGGTGTAGGGGTTCTGGCCCAGCTGGGCGGTGCTCGGCGTCACGGTGGCGGGCACAGCCTGGAATCCGGCCTTTGCTGCATTCTCGGCAAAGTCCTTGGCAGTCTTGTTCTTGGTCAGGAAGTCTTGCAACTTGGCGTGCATGTCGTCGTGGGTCTTCTGGCTGGCGTAGGCGTCGTAGGTGATGGTGGCCAGGGTGTAGAAAGTCTTCGGGGCCTTCTTCTCGTTGACCTTGAGCAGAGTGGCTCCCTGCTCGCTGCTGTTCATCACAAAGTAGCCCTCTCCTGCGTTCTCAAACTTTCGCTTGAGCGAGTCGGGCACCATGTAGATGCGCTCCCAGCGGTCCTCGGCCATCTGTGCGCCCTTGATGGCCTTGGCCACGTCCTCGGGTGTCTTGCCGCCTTGCAGCATGGCCAGAGCCGAGTCTTGTGTGCTCTTTGCGCCGGGCACAATCACCATGTTGTAGTTCACCGAGTCGAGCGACACAATCTTGCCCGTGAGCTTGTACATGGCGTAGTGGTTGTTGATCACCGTGTCGCGCTTGGTGACACCGATGGCTGCACCGGCCACAAAGTCTTTGATATTCTTGTTGGTGAACTTGTCGAGCGTCTGCATCACCGTGTCAATCTGCACCTTGCCCAGGATGCGCACCGAGTCGGTGCCCAGACCCTTCTGCAGAGCGGCCCAGGCCTCGTCGGCCACCTTGTTGGCGGCTTGTACATCGGCCTGCGAGGGTGCTACGTTCAGTGCGATATAGTGGATGTCGCGAGTCTCCTCTTCCAGACGGTACTGCTGTTTGTGCTTCTCCCACTCGGCCTTGATCTCCTGGTCGCTCACGGGATACTTGGCGTCGTCCATGCCTGCCAGGTCTTTCTTGACAAAGGTGATGTAGCAGGTCGTTGTCTCGTCCTCGGCCATCTGCGCGCGGTCCAGGTCGTTGGCCTGCAGGCCGCCTGCCACCAGCATCTGCAGCTTGGTCATCTGCAGCTGCTCCACGATGTTCTGCTGCAACTTGTTCCACTCGTTGCGCATCTCCACCAGCTGGTCGCTGGTTGCGCCGAACTTGGTGGGGTTGGTCAGAATCTCCTGCACCTGTGCGGGGCTCTCAGCACCCACCTGCTGGGCAAACTGCATGGCTGCCGGGGCGGGGTTCTTGCCCACCATCAGCTCGGTGATCTCGTGGTCGCTGACCTCGATGCCCACTTTCTCGTACTCCTGCTTGAGCAGTGTTTCGTTGATCATGGTGTTGAGCACCTGCTGCTGGCGCACAGCCTGGTCGATTTGGCTCGACTGGGGGTTGTTCTGGTCCTTGGCCGACTCTTGCTCTAAGCGGCGCTGGAAGGCCATAATGTCGATCTTTTCACTGCCCACCTTGGCGGCGGTGCTGTTGCTGGCCTGACGGCCCAGAGCCTCGATACCTACCTCGATGATGAATGCAACGAGTGCTGCACCGATGACGATGGCGAGAATTTTCTTTCTCTGTCTGATTTTGTCTAATACTGCCATTTTCTGTTGTTATTGTTTTTTATTATTTTTCGTATTAAATAGGAGCATCAGCTTCCCTGGATTTCATAGTGCTCCGAGGGACAATGCGCCAAATAACCTGCAAAAGTACCATTTTTTTATGACCGACCAAAATTGTTTGGCATTTTTGTGCCTTTTTGGGGTAAAAAAAGCGAAAAATCACGTTTTTTCGAAAAAAGTTCCTCAAAAATTTGGTCGGTTCGGGCAAAAAGCAGTACCTTTGCACCGCAAATCTCATCTGAGCGACAGCAATGGCGATTTTTGGGTATTGCAGAGCGAACGTGAGATTGTGTTATCACAAAATGGTGCGTTAGTTCAGTTGGTTAGAATGCCTGCCTGTCACGCAGGAGGTCGCTGGTTCGAGTCCTGTACGCACCGCAAGAGGGCACCACTCATTTGAGTGGTGCCCTTTTAGTGTGTCATGTTACCGAGGCTGGTGTTTGGAACCAATGCACGATGCCAGCCACAAGCCTCCCCTCCCCTTTCCCAAAGGGGAGGGGTAGGGGTGGGGTTTGAACCAATGCATAATGCCAGCCACTAGGCAAAGGCTGGTGTTCGAGACCAAGCTTTGGGAAAGGGGAGCGGCAGGGGTGGGGTTTGGAACCAT
>JAFUVK010000199.1 GCA_017477555.1 Muribaculaceae bacterium | reverse complement strand
GTTGTGTATTGAGAAACAAGAGAAGCTGTCTGATTTGGATAATCTTGGCTGCAGTCCATGCAAGCATGACTGCGCTCATTTGCACAAGATTTCGCAATCGCCTCACAATCAACCCGAATAATCGGTGAATAGCTACGCGAAATAGGGCAAATGTTAAAGAAAGTGTTAAAAGTGGCGGAAAAAGAACCGTCCCCATTCCGCCACTTTGAGAAAAATGAGGGTGGGTGTTTGTCAATCGGAAATAATGTTGTATCTTTGCGGTCTAAAATCTTGTGCAAGCCGAATGCAGAGCTGAACTCGCTCATGCTTTGCTGAGGCGCAGCCAAGATTATGTAAATCTTGTGCAAGCCGAATGCAGAGCTGAGCTCGCTCATGCTATGCTGAGGCGCAGCCAAGATTATGAAAACGTAATGTGGTGGCCGTGACGGGCATCCGTACCGCGCGGCTGAAAAGGGAACCAGGTGAGATTCCTGGACAGAACCCGCTGCTGTGAGTCCCCCGACTGCAAAAGGTCGGTTGGTCAGTATTGAAGCCACTGTGGCCCAGTGCCATGGGAAGGCAACCAACCGATGGGACAAGTCAGAAGACCTGCCATGTTGCGATAACATTTCGCGCTCTCGTGGAATTAGAGCCGGAACACGACGGTATTCTGACACCTTATGTTATTAAGGCATCCACTGCATGTGCTCACTCATGAGCCTTGCTGTGCGACGCAGTGTTCTGAGCTTAATGTGGCATCACAGCCATGACCAGCGCACTGTGACATGTTGACACTAGTTAACCAAAACTTAATAATATGAGGAAATTAAAATTGCTTTCAGTCCTCATGGTCATATTCATGAGCATGGCCATTGAGGCGTCGGCAGGCGGTCCACACAAGGCCTGGAGCGAGAGCGACAATGCGTTCGTGCTCAAGACCAGCGACGGCTTGGAGCAGTACACTGTCGATGGAACAATCTCCTTCATTGCGTCGAACGGCGATGGCGACATTGCCACAGGCCGCGACTGTGGGGTGGTGTTCAGCCCCGCCAATGCGGGAGAAGTGATTCAAGTGACTGTGAACAGTTGTAGCCTAGACGGCTCGACCAACTACCTGTTGCTCTATGATGGTGCCATTGAGAAAATTGGCTATGGCACAAGCGACGGTGTGAACCAGTCACGTTATCTGCCAGACGGTTGGATTAAGAAATTCTCAAGCCAGACTGCTGCAGGTGAGACCTATATCAGCACTGCAGATGACGGAAAACTGTCGTTCGGTTTCCACTCGGGCTACGGCAGTGCCACAGGCCAGAAGTTCAACATCACCGTCACCAGCCTCAGCCCCAAGGACATGGAGTATGTGAGCACCACGGCCATCACCGGGCTGCCTGGCACTTGGCGTGGTGCCAAGAACCAAGACATCTTCGGCGTGGACGTGGTGACCGATGGCGGCGGCAATGCGCTGACCCTGGACCAGCTCACCATAGATGCCAGTGCCCTGGTCGGCTCGACACAGGTGACCAACGTGCGCCTGATGAGCGGCACGACAGTGCTCGCCACGGCAGCCACTGTGGGCGACGCGCTCACAGCCACTGACGTGACACTCAAGAACGGTCACAACCGACTGATGGTCGTGGCCGACATTCTGCCCGACGCCACGGGCAGCATCCCCTCGCTCACCATCCAGAGTGTGAAAGTGGCCGGCGAGGCACGCACAGCCACAGCCGCCACGGGCGATGCGGTGACTATCGACAACATGATCTTGATGGGGACAACCCCGATAACCTACACCATCGGCGACAATGCCGCATTCTACGACGATGGCGGCAAGGATGCCAACATCACACAAGGCTTTGAGGGACAGGTCACCTTTGTGCCCGCCACACCGGGGCAGGCCATCAAGGTCGACTTCAGCAAGCTGGAGTTGTTCAACACCTCGTCGGTGGGCTACAACGATGTGTTCAAGTTTTATAACGGCCGTGAGGCGAACGAGGAGAACCTCATTGCCACTCTGCTCGAAGAGGCCGAGATTGTCAAGTCGACCGCCGAGGACGGCTCGATGACCGTCTACCTCAAGAGCACCGCCGGCTATCCCAAGGCCGGCTGGGAGGCAACGGTGAGCCAGTTCCTGCCCGGCGACATGACCTTCAATGCCGTCACCGGCGAGGCCGCCTCGACTGCCACTGTGGCTGCCGGCGACCAAGACGTGCAGATGCTGGTGGTCGACGTGCTGGCCGACAACACCAGCAACCCCCTGCACCTGACCGGCATCAACCTCAATCTGGTCGACGCCAAGAACGTGTCCAAGGCGCGAGCCTATTATCTAGGCAAGAAAAACACCTTTGCCACTACCGCCCCATTCGGTGAGGTCGAGGTGACCGGCACCGCCATCGCACTGACAGGCGACAAGGAGCTTGTCGAGGGACACAACTACATTGCCGTCGTGCTCGACCTCAACGACCGGGCACAGAATGGCGAGCAGGTGACCCTGTCGCTGCAGGACGTGACCGTGGGCGGCACAGCCCACACCCCGGCCGAGGCCGTGAGTGTGACCCGCATGGTCGACAACATCTGCCATGCCACACAGGGCAGTCACAGCCACTACATCAGTGGCGAGTGGAAGTTCACCCACACCGAGGGCTACAGCGGCAAGTATGAGACCGCCGATGCCGACTATATTGTGACCTTCACCCCGACCATTGAGAACACTGTTGCCGAGATTGACTTCTCGAGCTTTGATGTCTATTATTCTGGCACCAGCTACGGCACCAAGGCCGTGTTTGAGATCTACAGCGGCACCAGTGTCAATGGCGAGAACCTGTTGTGGAGCTTGAGCGATGCCAGCGAAGCTAACGTCGGTCCGGGCAAGAAGATTCGCTCGACCAGTGCCGATGGCTCGCTCACCATTCGTTTCAACCCCAAGACCACCAGCAGCTACTACGCCGGCACCGGCTGGATGGCTACCGTGCGCCCGTTCCTCAACCACGACATGACCATCAACGAGGTCACCGTCAACCAGACCAGCAGTGCCATCCTCGCAGTCGGCTCGACCGATGCCGCTCTGATTGACTTCAATGTTGAGACCGAGGGCACATTGACCACCAAGACTCTGACCGGTGTTAAACTCAACCTGACCGGTGTCGAGGCTATCGACAAAGTGAAAGTTTTGTACAGTGGTGCAGAGTCGACGATAGATAACGCTGTTGAGTTTGGCAGTGCTCAACCCACTGGCGACGCACTCGTCATCACAGGCGAGAAGGCTCTGGCCGAGAGTGTCAACCACTTCTGGGTGCTAGTCGATGTCAAGCAGGATGCCGATGCCGAGGTTGCCATCGATGCCTCGCTGGTCGAGTTGCAGTTTGCCGATGGTAGCCAAGCCGTTGCTAACGGCAACCCCGATGGCAATCGCGTGACCAAGGCTATGCTCATTATGCAGCCTGGAGTCAATGTGGTGACCATCACCAAGCCCATCCGCTTCTATGATGACGGTGGACCCGATGAGAACTTCAGTGCAGGCTTTGACGGTACCATCACGTTTGTGCCTGGTGTTGAAAACTGTGGCATCGAGATCAACGCCATACAGTTCGGCACTGGTTCATCATCCTACAACAAGTTCAACGTCTATAATGGCCGCGAGGTCAACGATGCTGCACTGGTCACCACCAACGGCTCGTCGTCGCCCTACTATGCTACCTATGGTCCCGACCATCTGATTTCGCGTGCCGAGGACGGCACCATGACCATCCACTTCACCACCAGCAACTCGAGTTACGCTTCTCAGACCTCGGGTTGGGAGATTGAAGTCTATCTGCACGAATACAAGGCGCTTACCCTCGACTCCATCAAGGCCGGTGCAGTCACCGACGAGCAGGTGGTGCGTGGTTCGCAGAACAGCCCTGTCAGCAAGGTGCAACTTGTGGTCAATCACGACAACAATAGTGTGAACATCAACGATGTGACCTTCAACGCTACAGGAGTGGAGCACATTGCTGCTGCAAAACTTTATTATACTGGCACTGCCGACGGTTTCTCGGCCAATGACCTGTTTGCCACCGCCACGGTGGGTGACCAGTTGGTTTTTACTGCCGAGCAGCCGATCGAAATCACGGAGAAGGGTACTTATTATTTGTGGCTGGCCTACGACCTGAAGGACGAGGCTGTGCCCGGCGAGAAGGTGGGTGCAACATTTGTCTCACTCACGGGCGGTGTCGACACCACCGTGGTCGAGGCATCAATGGCTGAACGTGAAATCTGTGCAGGCTTCCATGGAACATACACCATCGGTGCCAGCGATGAGGCCGACTATCCGACATTTGCCGCTGCCATCCAGGCGATGAGCGTGGGTGTTGACGGGCCTGTACGCTTTGAGGTCGAGGACGGCACCTATGCCGAGAACCTCACCATCGAAAACATTGCTGGAACCAGTGCCGAGCACAACATTGTGTTCACGGCTAAGAGTGGCAACCGTGATAACGTGATAGTCAAGGGTACTGGTGTTGTCGAGTCGGTTCCCGGTTCGTCCTACTACAAGAAGGGTATGGTCTATGTGGTCAACACCGCACACCTCACCCTCGAGAACATGAGTTTCATTCCCTCGAACCAGAGTTATCCCAATGCTATCCAGGCCAGCGACCGTTGCCACTACTTCACGGTGCGTGGCTGCTATATCAAGGCCGAGCCCGCAACTTCGGGCATCAGTCTGATTCGCACCGAGTCGGGCAGCGAGAACAACCAGGGCAATGACTATGTCACCATCGAGGACAACACGATGGATGGCGGCAATATCGCCATGTATATCTACGGCCCAAGCAAGGTGGCCTATAACGACCAACGTGGTCTCATCATCCGCAACAATGTGGTGAACGAGGCTGGTAGCAAGGGCATCTATGTCACCGACACTGAGGACGCTGTGATTGATGGCAACGTCATCACGCAGACTGCAACCACCAAGAATGGCTACCAGGGCATGGATCTCTATCGCCTGACTGGTGCCTTTGTGGTGAGCAACAATGTGGTGGTCAATAGCCAGAGTGCCTACAGCACGGGTATCTACTTCCGCGAGAAAGGCGGAAGCACCGACCCGCAGAATCCCGCACTGGTCTATAACAATGCGATCGCTATTACCAATGCGCCCAACAACAATGCAGCAGGTCTGCAAATCAATAGCCAGTTGAGCAATGTCCATGTCTATTACAACACTGTGGCCGTGAACGGTAGCGCTGGATACTGCTACTACAATGGTGGCAATGATGCAAACTACAGCGGCGTGAAGTTGCAGAACAACCTGTTCCAAAACTTCACTACCGGGGGGCAGGGCGTTGCACTATTCTTCAGCGAGGACAATGTCAAGAAGACCCAGATGCTGAACAATGTGTTCTATAATGCCTCGAGCGATGTCATGGTCAAGGATTATGCAGCCGACATCACCGCGCTCAACACACTGGTGGGTAGCGAGACCAACACTGTCGAGCAGGCTCAATTCCTGAGCAACGATGACCTGCACCTGCGCGCACAGGGTAACCTGTGCAGTGCACTGCCTGTCGACTTCATCACCGTCGATGCCGATGGCATGGAGCGCAATGCCGAGACTCCGACCGTTGGAGCATACGAGTATGTAGAACTCAGCGAGGAGACTCCTGAAATAGTCGAGGGCTATCCTCAGGTGGCCAATATCACCGAGGCGGGTGCCAGCGTTAAGACCATGTGGACCGTCAGCGGCAAGCTCTACAGCCAGGTGGTCAAGGCCACCGCGCCCGACCAGGGCACGCCGGCACCGCGCCGCGCTCCCACAGCCGACGACCTGAAGGCCGGCACACCGCAGTCGGTAATGGCCGGCAAGGAAGCCACGACCACCTTCGATGGTCTGGACGAGAACACCAAGTATGAGGCATACTTCCTCAATGTGAGTGCGCTGGGCAATGAGAGCGAGGTCGTCAAGGCCGAGTTCACCACCGCCCGCCACATCGAGCCACTGACAGTGGCACTTGAGGGTGCGACCATCGAGGCCGGCGGCGAGGCTACACTCACCCCGACCGTGGCCGGCGGCGATGAGCCTTACACCTACGAGTGGACCGACCAGATGAACAACAGTCTGGGCACCGAGGCCAACCTCACCGTCCAACCTGATTACACCTGGGGCTACAAAGTGAAGGTCACCAGTGCCGACGGACAGACCGCGACCGCCAAGGCCGGTGTCATCGTCCGCGGTGAGCAGGTGGTGGCCACAATGGACGACAACTACCTGGCCGAGAACTCGCACGACGAGGTCTACGACCTGGACAGCGACAAGTTCTACAGCGGCTCGTTTGCCTTCAACCAGGGTGCCATGCCGGACTATAACTACTGGTATGGCTACGCGTTGACCAACGAGACATCGACTGCCTACACCGGTCTGAACGACCAGTGGCGCAATGCCGCCGGCACGGGGCACAACTCGGCCAACTATCTGGTGGCCTACCCCGACGCCTACGCCGCGCCGATGTATATCGAGGTGACCAATGATGCCGAGGGCGACTCGGTCATGGGCATGTATGTGACCAACACCGCCTATGCCTACAACAGCATGGTCATCGGCGACGGCTATACCAACCCGTTCAAGGCCGGATCTTACTTCACCATGACCGTCACCGGAACAGCAGCCGATGGCTCGACCAGCACAGTCGACTTCAATCTGGGCGACTATCGCGCAGCCGAAGCCAACCGCTATGTGCTCGACACATGGGAGTGGGTCGACTTGCGATCGCTTGGCAAAGTCACCAAGTTGCAGTTCTCCTTCAGCGGCAGCGAGACCAACAACTATGGCTTGGCCACACCCACTTATGTCGCCATCGACGATGTGGGCTGCATGCCCGATGCCACCGAGGTCAATGTCGACGTGCCTGCTGGTCAGAGCATGGTCAGCCTGGAGCAATACTTCGCCCACAACGAGGGGGGTGCTCGTGAGCGCTACTACCTCAACGACGTGGTCGATGACGAGGTGATGACCGTGACCCTGAACGAGGACAACCAGCTCGATGTCAATGCCCATGTGCAGCAGGGCAAGCGCTCGATGCTCGTGAGCATGACGGCCAAGGGGCACACCCAGTGGGTGCGACTGACACTCAACATCAACCCGGCCACCAGTGTAGACAACATCGATGCCGACCGCCAGGTGGTGGGAGTGCAGTATGTCAACACACTGGGCCAGGTGAGCGATCGTCCTTTCGAGGGGGTCAACATCGTTGTCACCCGTCATGCCGACGGCACCGTCACCACCAACAAGATAATGAAGAATTAAAAATTAAGAATGGAGACGTAAGGTCTTAATTCTAAATTCTTAATTAATAAAAAGAAAATATATAGTAACTTGCTCTCGCTGATGCCGCATGTGCCTTCTCCAAGCCATGCGGCATCTTTTTTAGTTTCTTAACACATTTTGATGAAACATTTTGGTGGTGCTGTGCGTCTATATAACGCATAATGACAAATAAATAGACAAAACGCTATGAGGAAGATTCTTATACTCATTCTCTGCACGGTGGCCGCACTGGCCGGTAAAGCGCAAAACACAGGAGGCTTCACCGAAGCCGAGCTAGACTCGATACTCAACGACACCACGTTCAAGCACCTGAGCGAAGTCGAGGTCAAGGCCATCCGCCCACTGGTCAAGGCCGAGATTGACCGACTGGCCTACGACGTGCAGAGCGATGGCGACGCCAAGACCAGCACCGTGCTCGAGATGTTGCGAAAGGTGCCACTGGTCACGGTCGATGCCGAGGACAACATCCGCGTCAAGGGGGCCACAAACTTCAAGATTTACAAAAATGGTCACCCCGACCCCAGCATCTCGAGCAATCCCAAGGAGGTGCTCAAGGCCATACCAGCCAGCATGATCAAGCGCATCGAGGTCATCACCGAGCCGGGGGCCAAGTATGACGCCGAGGGCGTGGGAGCCATCCTGAACATCGTGCTCAACGACAACACCGCCGTCAAGGGTGTCACAGGCACCGTCAGTGCCGGCATCGACGACACCGGATCGCCCAATGCCAGTGCCTACGTCACCACTCAAGTGGGACGTTGGGTAACCAGTGTCAACTATGGCATGCACCACCGCAACCGATCGGGCAACAAGAGCCATGGCATGCGCGAGCAGAACTACACCGACGGGCACCAGCTGGCCATGAACAGCGAGAGTGAGTCGCGGGTCAATGTGCACTATGGCAACATCGAGTCGAGCTTCGAGGCCGACTCGCTCAACCTGCTCACCCTGTCGTTTGGTGGCTACTACTACCACTACACCGGCGACACCGACCAGTGGTGGCGCGCAACCGACGCGGCCGGCAGCCCAATGTACAGCTACACCGAGCATAGCCACATGCCGCTCAACAGCTACTACAACTTCAACGGCCGCTTTGACTACGAGCACAAAACGCGCACCAAGGGTGAAGCACTCACGCTGAGTTACATGCTCTCGACCTCGCGCAACCGCTCGGCCAGCCAGACCGTCTATCTCGACAAGGTCGACATGCCCGTGGACTACCCCGGCACTTACAACCGCGGCAAGGAGAAATTCTGGGAGCACACCCTGCAACTCGACTGGACGCGCCCCTTTGCCAAGTACAACACCATCGAGACCGGACTGAAGTATATCTATCGCTCCAACGGCAGCAACACCCGCTTTGCCTACGACAGCGAGGGCATCGACCCGATTGTCACCCTGTTCGACCACTTGACGCAGGTCGGCTCAGCCTACGCCAGCTACACCTATCGCAAGGGCAAGTGGAGCGCACGTGCCGGACTACGCTATGAGTGGAGTCATCTCAGCGGCAAGTACCCTGACGGAAAGGGGAAAAACTTCCACACCAACCTCAGCGACTGGGTGCCCAGTGCCAGCATCAACTACCAGATTACGATGATGCAGAGCCTCAAGTTGGCCTTTGCCACACGCATCTCCCGACCGGGCATCAACTATCTGAACCCGGCCGTCATCGAGACTCCCACCAGCATGACCTATGGTAACTCGCACCTGAATAGTGCCCGCAACTACTCACTCAGCCTGACCTATATGTTCATCAGCCCCAAGGTGACGTTTAACATTGTGCCGGGATGCTCGTTCAGCAACAACGGCATCACCCAGGTGCAGTCGCGAGTCGACGGCATCGATCACACCACCTATGTCAACACACTCAGCAGTCGCAACGTTAACCTCAACGGCTATGTGCAATGGCAAGTGGTCGACGGCACCAGCCTGATGTTCAACGGCAATGTCGGGTATAACCACCTGCGCAGCAGCGACCTCAACCTGACCAACAAATATTGGGACTCGTTCTTCTACACCCAGTTGACACAGAAGTTGCCGTGGAAGTTGCGTCTCACGGCCAACGTGGGCGAGTGGACTGGAGGCGGCGATGGCCTGTACAGCAAGGGAACTACCTCATGGTTCTATGGCTTCGGGCTGCAGCGCTCGTTCCTCAAGGAAGACCGGTTGACAGTCAGGCTCAACGCACAGCGCCCGTTCTCGGGCCGATACAGCACATGGCAGAGCGATTTCACACAGGGCGACTACACGGGATTCGCGCGACAGAGCTATCGCTCGCGCTCGTTCGGCATATCGGTCAGTTACCGCTTTGGGTCGCTGCGCACCCAGGTCAAGAAGACCAGTGCCACCATCGACAACAACGACGTGGTGGGCGGCAGCAGTGCCGGCGGCGGTGGCCAGCAAGGCGGTCAAGGTGGCCAGCCCCAGCGCTGATGCCGTGAAGAACCGCCCCCGGAGTGTCAAAAAATTAGAGCCAGAGGTCGAAGTGCTCGAGGGGGATGCGCTGACGGGCAACGAGAATGGCGGTCTTGTGGTTGGTGTAGGTGTGGCCGTGCAGCATCATCGCCTTTGCCTCTTGCCACAGTGGGTTGATTGCTGGGTCGCGGTGCAAGTTACGGAGGATGATGACGCACTCGCCCTGCAGCCACTCACCGAGCACGCGTTGCAAGATGGCGGCACGCTCGGGGTCGGGCAATGCATTAATGATGACAAAGGGCAGTTTGGGCCTGTCAATGAACGCCGCCATGTAGTCGAACAGAGCAATCTTCAGCTCCACGTAGGGCAACACTCGGCCGGCGAGTTTGTCGAGCTGCCGCACGATGTCGGTCAGGCGCTTATTGTCGCCGCTGGCATAGATGTCGGTCAGGCAGGAAGGCATCAGCATGGCGGCAACGGTGAGGGCACTATCGGCCCCGACGAGCAGAATGTGCTGTGGGGCAAAGTGGCTGACGATGCGGAACAACAACCGCGCGTCATGGTCGCTGATGAGGTCCTGCTCGCCACTGTCCAGCAACGCTTTGCGCAGGGTGCGCAAGTCATCATAGGCATAGTAGGGCAAACGCTCGCCAAGCACCTGGGTAACAAACCGATAGGCCGACGGCGAGTGTATGCCGAAGCCGCGGCTGCGGTGGTGCCGTGCCAGTGCTGTGCGATATCGTTTGAGCAGTCCCATGTCAGTGCTTGCTGGTCTTGTCGCGATGCTGAGCTATGCGCCGCTGCTCGTGGTCGATGGCATAGCTCACATACATCATCAGAGCGGCTCCAGCCATGAGAAATGCCACCCAGTTGGTGCTCCATTCGTTCTGTCCCATGCTCCAGAACATCACCGCCGATGCACAAAACATGAGGGCACTGATGACATTGATGCGGTAGAGTCGGCGCAAGCGCAGGTTCTCGCCACGATTGCTCTGCAACAAGCGCACAACCAGCACAGCCAGTGCTCCGGCGGCAAAGAGCCATCGCACAAACGGCTCATTGATGTTGAACAGGGGCAGCACCGCCATGACCAGAATGGCCACCAGACCCACCATGAGGATGCTATCGAGTATTTTGTCGTTCATTGTTGTCAAAAACTAGAGTCATAAGATTGGCTAGAGGCACCCGACAATCAAGATCTTGTGCAAGCCAAGCTCGCTTGAGTTTGCTGCGGCGCAGCCAAGATTATCTAAACCAATTAACTAAACTGTCAACTATAAACTGTTAACTGTCAACTATAAACTATTCAGGGTATGTCGGTAATGAAAACCTCCTCGTTGGTGCGCTTCATGCCATACTGCTCGCGAGCGATTTTCTCAAGCGTCTCGCGGTCGGTGTGCAGCTCATCGAGCTTAGCCTGATAGTAGCGCGCCGAGTCCTGATTAGCCTGGATTTCGGCCTTGAGGTCGTTGATTTGCTGTTTGTAACTGTTGATGCGCATATAGTTGTTCTCGCCAAAGAAGAGCAGCATCATGATGAAGGCTACAAAGATGATGAATGGCAGGTTGAGCCACCGGGGTATCCATTTGGGTCGTTGAATTTGCATAGCTGGGAATACTGGGATTTCTGGGAATTCTGAGTTTTCTGGGAGGGCAGGGAGTCTGCCATTAATTGGCTATCAACTATAAAACTACTTGAGCAGTTCTGGGCGCAGGCGACGTGTGCGCTCCAGCGCCTGCTCCATCTTCCACTCGGCAATCTTGGCATCGTTGCCGCTGAGCAGGATGTCGGGCACGCGCCAGCCGTTGAACTCGGCCGGCCGGGTGTAGACCGGGGCCTCGAGCAGGTTGTCCTGAAACGAGTCGTTGAGTGCGCTCTGCTCGTCGCCGATGGCACCTGGAATGAGCCTGACGATGCTGTCGGCGATGACGGCCGCAGGCAGCTCACCGCCGGTGAGGACATAATTGCCGATGGATATTTCTCGCGTGACCAGGTGTTCACGCACTCGAAAGTCCACCCCCTTGTAGTGTCCGCACAGGATGATGAGGTTCTGGCACAGCGACAGGCTGTTGGCCATGGGCTGGTCGAGGATGTCGCCGTCAGGCGAAGTGAAGATGACCTCGTCGTAGTCGCGCTCGGCCTTGAGGTGCTCGATGCAGCGGTAGATAGGCTCAATCTGCATGACCATGCCGGCCTCGCCGCTGAAGGGGTAGTCATCGACCTTGCGGTGCTTGCGCAGCGACCAGTCGCGCAGGTTATGTATGTGAAACTCCACCAGCCCCTTGTCCTGCGCCCGCTGCAGAATGGAGCAGTGCAGCGGCGAGTCGAGTGCCTCGGGCATGACGGTGAGTATGTCTATTCGCATGAGTGGTTATCGTTATCGGTTGTGATTCTCTCTAGAACATCTAGAACATCTAGTAAGTCTAGAAAATCTAGAAAATAGCCTACAAAGTTACTGTGTTTTTTTGAAACTGCCGCCATTAGGTGGCAAAAAATCGGGGACGATGCCAAAAATCGTCCCCGACTGTGTAGATGAAGTTTTCCTGATGCGATCAGCGCACCACAATCTTCTTGCCACCCTGGATGTAGATGCCTTGCGGCAGTCCGGCGGTGCTTGTGCCCATGACACGTCCGTCGAGCGTGTAGACGGTGGTGTCGGCAGCAGCCTCGGCCGCGCGCACGGTATTCACCCCTGTGTCGAGTGCCTCGTCGACGGCAATGTCATCGACAGAGAGCATCATGTTGTCGGCATCGCTGATGGCGTGGATGCCAAAGTGGTAGTTGCCCTCGGTTGAGATGTAGACCACGTTCTTGAACTCGGCCAGGTCGCCGGTAGCCACCTCGGTAGGCTCAATGACTGTGGTGGTCATGGCTGCTGCGGTGGGCTCGGTGCCCATCATCACCTCCATGCGCTCGGGCATGGTGGCTGTGAAGCTGCGTGCCTTGACGGTAAAGGTATAGCACTTGCCGGCCAGCAGATGGATGGCCGGTGTGATGAGCCACTCGTCGGCGGCATTGGTCATCGACCAGTTGTAGGTGACATTTCCGCTCATCGAGCTGTATCCCCATGTGGTGCCATCGTTGTTGGCATCGATGATGGTGTAGTCGGCCATCGATGTGCTCGACCCGAAGGTCTCGAAGTAAGGCACTTCGTAGGCCTCACCACTCTTGTTCTTGGTCAGGGTGAAGTCGCTGATGGCCTGCAGCAGATAGACGGTGCTCTTGCTGGCGTTGAGCAGGATGAACTGCGAGTCGTTGCTGAAGGTCTCGGTGGCCTCGTCGTAGGTCAGTGTCAACGGCTGAATCTCGCTGGTGTTCATGCGGTTGACGGCCACCATATAGACTGCATTGTTGGCCAGCTTGCCCAGATATTGTCCGCTCTCGAACGTCACTGTATTGCCCTGACGCGTGCCCTTGATCCAAGCATTGGGCATATCGGCCAGAATGCCCTGCACATACATGTCGTTGCCATCGAAGGCCACATTGGTGTTGTACTGCAGCGCTCCGCCCTGATACTCCGAGCCTTTGAACTGGTACACATCGGTGGTCAACCCATCGGGCAGCACGACCGGCACATCGGCGATGGCGGGCGTGTAGACGCTGTTGTAGTCGGCAAAGCCGGCCCACTCGTTGCTATCGCCCCACACGGCTCCCAAGCATGTGTAGGTACCCGTTCCATTGAGCTTGATTTGCTCACCACTGATGGTATAGGTCACTTGCGTGGTCGAGAGCACGGAAAACTCCTCATAGTCCTCGTCGTACTCCACCATCTTGATGGCTATGGGCTGCTGCGCCTCGGTGTCGTACTGTATGTTCTGCCCCAGTGGCACGGTGATGGTCGTGCCATCGTCGCTGAGTGTGCCCTTGACCCAAGTGTTGACAATGAGCTTGCTCAGCGGGTCTTTGATATACACCTCACCCTGATCGGCAAAGACTACATCCATCGTACCGGTCTGCGCACCACGGCGCACATAGTCGTTGACCACATAGTAGGCATAGCCCGAACGGTCGTAGGTCTTGAGCTCGCCTGCGGGCTGCTCGGTAATCACACCATAGTCACTCAATGCGTCGGCCCAACCGACAGTGGCGGCCATCAGCATCATCGTCGCAAGTAAAAATTTCTTCATTACGATTATTGGTTTAACATTGGATAAAAAACATTTTGCAAAGGTAGGCCAAAATTGTCATCCCTCTGCCTTAAAAAAGGTAAATTATTCCAAAACATCACTATTCTTCACTCTACGCTCTCTTCCTATCACCCGACTGGGAACAAGCCAAAAACTAGCATCAAAGTCTCTCAAACTCCCGAAAATCATTAAAATTTTCACTTTTTTTGCACTATCGTTGTCGGTATCAAAAAAAAGCAGTACTTTTACAAACTTTTTATAGAACAAGCAAATTTCAACAATAACTAATTAACTTTTACTAGAACAAGTGAAGACACTGTACATCGAAGATCTGGAAAAGATCCGCAAGAGCGCCCAAGCGTCGCTCTTGCTGCGAGAGCAAAGTGCCTCTGAGACCTCCGAACAAAGTTGCGGTCTGGCCTGCGGTACGCCCCACCTGCAACTGTTGTGCTGCGGTGGCACAGGTTGCAAGGCCTCAAACAGCCACAAGATTGTGGAGAACTTGCAGAAGGCAATCGACGAAAACGACATCGCCGACAAGGTGGATGTGGTGACAACAGGCTGCTTCGGCTTCTGCGAGAAAGGGCCCATCGTCAAGGTCATACCCGACAACACCTTCTACACCCAGGTGACTCCTGAAGACGCCGAAGAGATTGTCAAGTCGCACATCATCGGCGGCAAGCGCGTGGAGCGTCTGCTCTACACCGACCCCAAGACCGAGAAGCACGTGAGCGACAGCAAGCACATGGACTTCTACCGCAAGCAGATGCGCATCGCGCTGCGCAACTGCGGTACCATCGACCCCGAGAACATCGAGGAGTACATTGCCCGTGACGGCTACATGGCCCTGGCCAACGCGCTGACCAAGCAGACTCCCGAAGAGGTGATTGAAATCATCAAAAAGGCTGGCCTGAGAGGCCGTGGCGGAGCAGGATTCCCCACGGGCATGAAGTGGGGCTTCGCACGCACCTACCAGGCCGAGAAGAAGTATGTGGTGTGCAATGCCGACGAGGGCGACCCCGGCGCATTCATGGACCGCTCTATCATGGAGGGAGACCCACACTCGGTGGTCGAGGCCATGATGATATGCGGCTACTGCATCGGCTCGAACAACGGTCTGATCTACATCCGCGCCGAGTATCCACTGGCCGTACACCGTCTGCGCGTAGCCATCAAGCAAGCCCGCGAGCTGGGCTTGCTGGGACGCAACATCTTCGGCACCGACTTTAGCTTCGACATCGAGATTCGCTACGGTGCCGGCGCATTTGTCTGTGGCGAGGAGACCGCACTGATTCACTCGATGGAGGGCAAGCGCGGCGAGCCCACGCTCAAGCCACCCTTCCCCGCCGAGAGCGGCTATCTGGGCTATCCGACCAATGTCAACAACGTCGAGACGCTGGCCAACGTGCCGGTGATTCTGACCCGAGGCGCCGACTGGTTCTCGTCGATTGGCACCGAGAAGTCCAAGGGCACCAAGGTGTTCGCTCTGGCCGGTAAGATTAACAATGTGGGTCTGATTGAGGTACCCATGGGCACGACGCTGCGCGAAATCATCTACGAGATTGGCGGCGGCGTGAAAAACGGCAAGAAGTTCAAGGCCGTGCAGACGGGTGGCCCGTCGGGCGGCCTGCTGACCGAGAAGCACCTGGACACCCCCATCGACTACGAGAGTCTGACCGCTGCCGGATCGATGATGGGTTCGGGTGGCATGATTGTCATGGACGAGGACGACTGCATGGTGTCGGTAGCTAAGTTCTACCTCGAGTTCACCTGCGAGGAGTCGTGCGGCAAGTGTACGCCATGCCGCATCGGCAACAAGCGCCTGCTCGAGACACTGACACGCATCACCGAGGGTGAGGGCACCATGGAAGACCTGGAGACACTCAAGACGCTGGGCGAGACCATCAAGGACACTGCCCTGTGCGGACTGGGCCAGACGTCGCCCAACCCCGTGCTGTCGTCGCTCAACAACTTCTATGATGAATATGTCGAGCATGTGAAGAAGCACATCTGCCGTGCAGGCCAGTGCAAGGCCCTGCTGACCTACACCATCTCGCCCGAGAAGTGCAAGGGCTGTGGCGCCTGCAAGAAGAACTGCCCGGCCGACGCCATCATGGGCGATGTGCGCAAGCCTCACGTGATCAACCCCTACAAGTGCATCCGCTGCGGCATGTGCAAGTCGCGCTGCAAGTTCGATGCCATCCAAGTCTACTAATCGATAACATCCCGACACATCATGGAAGAGAAAAAGATTCAACTGACCATCGACCGACACGTTGTCGAGGTCAATCCTGATATGACACTGCTCGAGGCTGCAAAGACTGTCGGCATCGAGATTCCCACGCTGTGCCACATGGACCTCAAGGGCACGTGCGTGCAGAACAAGCCCGCATCGTGCCGCCTGTGTGTGGTAGAGGTTGAGGGCCGCCGCAACCTGGCTCCGGCCTGCGCCACGAAGGTCATGCCCGGCATGGTTGTGCACACCAACTCGGGCCGCGTGATTCGCGCACGCAAGACCGTGGCCGAGCTGATTTTGAGCGACCACCCCAACGACTGCCTCACCTGCCCCAAGTGCAGCGACTGCGAGCTGCAGCGACTGGTCATGCGCTTCAACATCCGCGAGATGCCGTTCAACGGTGGCGAGCAGAGCGTGCGCAAGAACGAGCTCACGCTGGCCATCAAGCGCAACATGGACAAGTGCATCTACTGCCGCCGCTGCGAGAGCGTGTGCAACAATGTGCAGAGCGTGGGTGTGCTGGGTGCCGTGCGCCGTGGCTTCAACACCACCATCGCGCCGACGTTCGACAAGATGTTCACCGACACCAACTGCACCTACTGCGGACAGTGCGTGGCCGTCTGCCCGGTGGGCGCACTCACCGAGCGTGACTACACCGACCAGCTGATGCACGACATCACCGACCCCGACAAGGTGGTCATCGCACAGCCCGCACCCGCCGTGCGCTACGCGCTGGGCGAGGAGTTCGGCATGGAGCCGGGCACCGTGGTCACCGGCAAGCTGGCCACCGCGCTGCGCGACCTGGGCTTTGACTATGTGTTCGACACCGACTTCGGGGCCGACCTGACCATCATGGAGGAGGGGGCCGAGATTCTCGACCGCCTGCAGCGCCACCTCAAGGGCGACAAGGACGTCAAGCTGCCCATCATGACCTCATGCTGCCCGGCATGGGTCAACTTCTATGAGCACGAGTTCCCCGACCTGCTCGACTACCCGTCGAGCGCCAAGTCGCCGGCTCAGATGTTCGGTGCCATCGCCAAGACCTACTGGGCCGAAAAGATGGGCATTCCACGCGAGAAGCTGGTGGTGGTGTCGATCATGCCTTGCTTGGCCAAGAAGTATGAGTGCGCTCGCGATGAGTTTAAGGTCAACGGCAATCCCGACGTGGACTACAGCATCTCGACGCGCGAGCTGGCCCGCCTGATTAAGCGTGCCAACATCAAGTTTGCCAACCTGCCCGACAGCGACTTCGACTCTCCGCTGGGCGAGTCGACCGGAGCAGGCGCCATCTTTGCCGCATCGGGTGGCGTGATGGAGGCCGCGTTGCGCACCGTCTACGAGGTGTACACAGGCAAGACGCTGCCCAAGCTCGAGTTTGAGCAGGTGCGTGGACTGGAGGATGGCATCCGCGAGGCCACGATTGACCTCAATGGCTTTGAGCTGAAGGTGTGTGTAGCTCACACGCTGAGCAACGCACGCAAGGTCATGGACCGACTGCGTGCCGGCGAGCTCAACTACCATGTGGTAGAGGTGATGGCTTGCCCCGGCGGCTGCATCGGCGGCGCAGGACAGCCCTATCACCACGGCAACATCGAGATTCTCAAGGCCCGCCAGCGCGCCGTGTACCGCGAGGACGAGGGCAAGAAGCTGCGCAAGAGCCACGAGAACCCCGACATCCAGAAACTCTATGCCGAGTTCCTGGGCAAGCCACTTGGCGAGAAGTCGCATCACCTGTTGCACACCACCTACAGTGACAAATCAATCCACTAATTCAAGTTTCTGAAGTACGCAAGCGCACTTCATGACTTGAGGAGTAGAGAGTAGGGAGTAGAGAGTAGGGACGCGGGGTGGATAATCTTGGCTGCGCCTCAGCAAGGCTCAAGCAAGCTTGGCATTGCGTAAGCCTTGCACAAGATTTGCCGCGTGAACCGACAAGGCGGTGGTAGGGACGGCGCTCCCGCGCCGTCCGCCTCGACCCAAGGTTATTTGCAGTCACCACACATCAACAAGACATTAGTCTTAACTACTTTAACTCCTTAACTCCTTTAACTACTTACAAAAGTCTAAAAAATAAAGATATGGCAAAAGAAATAAAACTGGCCTGTAATGTGATTGAGCAGGTGGAGGCCATCTGCGACAAGCACGGCAACCAACCGGGCGAACTGATCAACATCCTGCACGAGGCACAGTCGCTGCACGGCTATCTGCCCATGGAGATGCAGCGCATCATAGCACGCAAGCTCGGCATTCCCGCCCAGAAGGTGTATGGCGTGGTGACCTTCTACTCGTTCTTCACCATGACGCCCAAGGGCAAGCACCCCATCTCGGTGTGCCTCGGCACCGCCTGCTATGTGCGCGGTTCAGAGCGTCTGCTCGACGAAATCAAGCGCGTGCTCAACATCGAGGTGGGCGAGACGACCCCCGACGGCAAATTCTCGCTCGACTGCCTGCGCTGCGTGGGCGCATGCGGTCTGGCCCCGGTGGTGATGATCGGCGAGAAGGTGTATGGCCGCCTGCAAATCTCGGAAGTCCGCAAGATTCTCGACGAAGTGTCGGCTAGCGACTGATTCCACACAAGGTGGGTTCTATAAATTGATTGTGTCTGACTGGTTCAGATTGTTGAGCAGATTTTGACACAATCTGTGCGACATAGTAGCAGGCTACAGGTCAAGCAGTTGTGGCAGAATATGCCAACAAGACGAGTCTAGATGACCAAAACCTTTTTTACATCTCTCAATTCATAGAACCCACCACAAGTAGCCAACGGCTCCCCACAAGCCCTTCGGGGCATGTGGGGAGCCATACTGTTTTTTGGTGGGCCAACTGTTGCCAGTATGGGCAAAAATCACTAATTTTGCAGCACCCTAATCCAAAAACATCAAACCTCGATGAACCAACAGTCTCAATCACAACATACTGCCCCACTTGGTAGCCATGAACACGACACAACAATCCATTATGGCCTAATGGCCAACGACCATGTGCAGATTGTGTGTTGCTCGGGCAAATCGTGCCGCAAGCACGAGAGCGAGAAAATTATTGACAGTTTCAAAATCATGCTCCATGCCCATGGCATCGACGACATGGTCGATGTCGTGACCACCGGCTGCCTAGGCTTCTGCGCCAAGGGTCCCATTGTGCGCATCCTGCCTGAGAACGTGACCTACACACAGGTAAAACCTGAGGACGTGAATGTGATTGTGGAGAAACATGTGGTGCGTGGCGAGCTGGTCACCGAGCTGTCCTATGCCGATGTCACCGCCCACCATATCGAGGTCGAGTCGCAGCACTGGAGCTCGTTCCGACGCCCTGTGTCGCTCGACTCGATGCTTCACAACTACATCTACGAAATCGGCGGCAAGCGCTTCCTCAACGTGCTGTCGTATGCCATCGACCCCGAGAAGTGCCGCGGCTGCACGGCGTGCAAGCGCGGCTGCCCGGTGGGCGCCATCATGGGCAGTGTCAAGCAGCCACATGTCATCAATCCCTATAAGTGTACCGTCTGTGGCAAGTGCAAGTCACGCTGCAGGTTCGGAGCCATCGACGGACCCATCGGGGTGCTCGACGAGCGCAACTCAATCAACGATGTGCTGGCCGACATTGCCGACACCGACAAGCTGGTGATAGCACAGACCGCACCGGCCGTACGCTACGCCCTGGGCGAAGAATTCGGCATGGAGCCTGGCACAGTGGTGACGGGCAAGATGATTACTGCACTGCGCAAACTGGGATTCGACTATGTGTTCGACACCGACTTCGGTGCCGACTTTACCATCATGGAGGAGGCCACCGAACTCATCGAGCGCCTGGAGCGATTCATCGCAGGCGACAAGGATGTGAAGCTGCCCATGACCACATCGTGCTGCCCGGCATGGGTCAACTTCTTCGAAAACGACTACCCCGACCTGCGCGAATTTCCGTCGACCTGCAAGTCGCCGGCACAAATGTTCGGCACCATCGCCAAGAGCTACTGGGCCGAGAACATCGAGATTCCACGCGAGAACATCTCGGTCATCTCGGTCATGCCCTGCATGGCCAAGAAATATGAGTGCGCACGCGATGAGTTTATCTACGACGGTGTGCCCGACGTGGACTGCAGCATCACCACGCTGGAGCTGGCCGAGATGATCCGTGCTGCAGGCATCGACTTTGCCTCGCTCGAGGACGGAGAGTTTGACCAGCCTATGGGCGATGCCACAGGTGCCGCATCCATCTTTGGAACCACGGGCGGCGTGACCGAGGCAGTGTTGCGCACGGTCTATGAGAAGTTTACCGGCAAAACCCTGCCCACCATTGAGTTTACGGCTGTGCGTGGATTAGACGGCATCCGCGAGGCCACTATCGACCTCAATGGTTTTGAACTGAAGATTTGTGTGGCCCACACGCTGAGCAACGCCCGCATCCTGATGGACAAACTGAGGGCTGGCGAGCTGCAATATCACATGATTGAAGTGATGTCGTGCCCCGGCGGCTGCATCGGCGGCACAGGGCAGCCCTACCACGAGGGCGACATCGGTGTGATCGAGGCACGCCAGCAGGCCATGTACAACGACGACACGCGCCACCGGGTGCGCAAGAGCCACGAGAGTCCGGCCGTGAAGCGCGTCTACGACGAGTTCCTGGGCTTGCCCGGCAGCAAGCGTGCCCACAAGCTGCTGCACACCCGCTTCCGCGACAAGTCGATTCTATAGCTCTGGGAGAACTGGGAGAACTGAGAGCCAAAATCGGGTAGGTCGGGGAGCGAGAGTTTTGGCTTTCGCTCCCTTTCCTCCCACACCACCGTACGTGCCGTTCGGCATACGGCGGTTTGGCTTGTTTTCAGAGGTGTCTTTTCAGGCCACCTCCCATCGTTCTTGATTTC
>JAFUVK010000198.1 GCA_017477555.1 Muribaculaceae bacterium | reverse complement strand
TTTTCGATGTCGGGATAAACGAACTGCTGTTCGCTGCCGGCCCACACCGACAGTGCGTTGTCGCCCAGCGTCAGGCGTTGAATTGTGGGCAGGGCAAAAGGCACTTGTCCGGTGGTGGTGTGCACCACCATCACATTGTCGGCCATGGCCGTCATAGTTGCCGTCATAGCGCCAAGCACTGCCAGAGTACGAAATATTTTGTTCATAATCACTGTGAATGTTGTTAACTTTCGGAAGTTGCTACTTTTCGGTAGTTAAAGGAGTGAAGTAGTAGTGGCAGTTCATGCTACCCTGCGTCCCTACTGTCACAGCATTGTAACGTCTTAACTCCATTTGACTACTTAACTACTTCAGAGACTTGAATTCTTGGTTGATTTTGGATAATTGCGGAATCACCGCGCCGCGGTAGTTCCGTGACGCGGTGATTGCGGTTATTGTCCGGGACAATGTGCTGTCCCGAACCTATCGTCTTAGTTAGCGCACGATGAACTTACGGCCATTCTGGATGTAGATGCCTGGCGTGAGCTGACCCTGCACGCGGCGGCCCATCAAGTCATAGATGGGAGCATTCTGGTCGAGCTGCTGGACATCGACATCGGTGATGCCGGTCAGGTCTTGTGTCAACACGAAGTCCATCTGGCGGTTGCCGTTGGCAAAGTCAATCACATCAGTGGCACGGTCATAGCCGTCGGCCTCGACCGTAACGTCATAGGTCAGAGCTTGCTGGAAGACCGTCAGCTCATAGTTGCCGTCGGCATCGGTCGTGGTGGTGTAGGTCACGGCGTTGTTGATCACGCGGCGCGGTGCGCCCTCGACGGGCTCAGCCTCGACGGGCTGGGCGGTCAGGGTGACGGTGGCACCGGCAATGGCAGCACCCTTAGTATTGGTCACGCGGCCGCTCATCACGGCGGGCTCGTTGCTCACGGTCATGTACATCACAGGCAGGTTGCTGTTGCTGTAGGTGTCCGGCAGGCTACTGTCGCTGGCGCGGTAGATGCTCTGGCCGGTGACGGTGTTGTCCTGCTCGAAGTAGGTGGTCACCCAACCGCTGCTCTCGCTGTGTGCGCACACACGCAGGTTCTGGCCGGTGTAGACAAACGGCTCAGCCAACTCAATGACAAGGATGTCGGCACTCTCGCGAGTGACATTGAAGTCATAGTTGCCGTTATAGACCTGCGTCATGGCTGCGGTCTTGTCGGCATCGAGCAGCACCTGCTGCGGAGTGGCATCCTCGGTGTTCTCGAGCCACACCTGCACAGTGGCGGTAATACTCTTGGCGGTCGAGCCCTTGCCGCGGAAGGCAATGCGTGTGATCTTGGTGCCGGGAGCCAGGTTGAGCAGGCTGGCAGGATAGACGGTCTCGCTCTCGCTCTTGTTGTTGTACAGCTCGAGCGGAGCGCTCTTGCGCGACTCGGTCACCAGGGCTTGACCCACCTGGATGTCGGCGGTGGCGAGCTCCTCGCCGACGGTCATGGCAAACACGTCGCTCGTGGCGGTGAAGTTGTCGCCGCTGAACTCGACATAGGCCTCGACGGTGCCCACCTCATGAGGCATGAAGCTGAAGGTGTACTCATTGTCGCCATTGGCGGCCAGCTCGACGGCCTCGGCCTCGGCCACCGTCTCACCGTCAACAATCAGTCGGGCAGTATAGCTGTCGGCCTGCTCGACGTTGGAGGTGAGGTTGTGCAGGGTAGCGGTAGCGGTGACCATGTTGTTGACCATGGCAGTAGCCGGAATCTGGGTCTTGGTGACAAAGGCATCGTGCTCGACAGCAGCGAGCTTGTAGCCCAGGATGTTGTCGATGCGGGCATTGCCGGCGGCAAAGGCCACATAGACCTGGCCTGCCGGGATGTTGTCGATGGTGAAGCGACTGAAGTTATACTTGGTGTTCGAGCCCCAGCTCAGGCCCTCATAGTCGCTCGTGAGTTGGTCGGCCGGCTCGGTGGCGTTGGCATCGAGGGTGCGCACCAGCGTCCACTGCTTGCGGTCGGTCGAATAGTAGACCTCAACGCGCGACACGTCGCCGTAGTTGCGCGCTGCATCCAGCGACAAGCTCTCGCCATCAGCCACCTCGAGCAGTGGCGAAACGAGCATCGTCGGCTCGACGTTCTCGCTGACGGCGTAATACTTGTTGATGCCAGTCACCAGCTTGTTGCTCACCTCCCACGTGCCCAGGTTGAGCATGTTGGTGGGCAGCTGGCCGTCCTCAAAGTTGACAAACCACTGGTTGGGGTCGACCATCTGGCCCTTGAGCGAGACCACGATGTCGTCGATGCCCTCGCCACGGATGGTGAGCGTGCCGGTCTTCTCGCCCGGCGTGGCCGAGGTCATGGTGATGTTGATGTCCATCTGCTCGTGCTTGCCAATGGTGGCGGCGGTAGCATCGGTGCTGAATCCCTCGCCATCGACGTTGAGCGTGGTCACTTGCAGCGGAGCAGCACCGTCGTTATACAGGGTCACGGTCTTGGTCACCGAGGTGTTGGTAGCACCCAGGTTGAGTTCGCTGCCTGTGGTGAGCTCAGTCATGCCGTCATACAGTCCGGCGATGGGAGCGTAGGGCACGGGGGTGTAATTGCGGATGCCGCGGTTGGTGCCCGTGATGCCCTCAACCACGTCATAGCGGCGGGCCTTGGTGTCCTTGCCTGCCTCGGGCGTGATCGAAGCCTCGTCGATAAGCGCAGTCACCACGATTTCATCGCTCTCGGCGCCAACGGCCAGGTCGGGGTGATGGCCTGGGTGCTGAGTATGCGCTCAACCTCATAGTCCATGGTACCCTCCACAGGCTTCATCAGGGCAATCTGCAGGTTGTAACCCTCCTCGCCGCTGGTCAGATCCAGGTCGCCGCTGTTCTTGACCTTGACGGTGGCCTTGACCTCAAACTGGTTGTTCTCATCGCAGTCGATATTCTGATCGGCGATGGCAGGAACGACGCTGGTGATGGTCAGTGCGCGCTGCAGCACCACATTGGCCGTGGTGGCCGTGAAGTCGTCGATGTAGACGTTCTGGGCGCGGATGCCGATATAGGTGTCGGCAGCAATGCCAGTGAGTTCAATCTCAGTGTAGTCGATGCTCATCAGACCCGGGTCGACGTAGGCAATCTCCTCGCCCATGACCCAGCTGCTGCCCTCGCGCGTCATTTTGTAGAATTTAACCGAGCTATTGCTGGTGCTGCTGGTTTTCATGGCCTGCAGGGTCACCGTGCCGCTCACGGCAGGGGTGATGAGCAGGTCGTTGAGCTCAACATCGGCATCTTCCCACCAATCGTGGTAGAATTGGTCGCCGACCTGGATGCAGCCCGTGCCGTCGACACCATTGTCGCTGACATAGGTGTAGGTTACCTTCTGGGACGAATAGGAGCCGGTGCTTACCTGGTGGCTCCAACCGGGAGCAGGCTTGAAAGCGGGGTCGCTAACGTCGACTGCTGTGTTGAAGTCGGCCTTGTAGCCACCCTGCGCACTGGCACCCAGTGCCAATGCCGCCAACATGTTCAATAAGAATAACTTCTTCATCTTCTGTTGTTTATGTTAGTAAAAGAGTGATAATTGTGGCAAAATTAACAAGAACATCACAATGTAGCAAAGGTTGTATAGCTATATTTTTTGTTTTTTTTGTTTTTTTAAATATGTGCGCCTTAGTTCATGTGGCATTGTGGGACAGAAAACGTGGTCATCTGAATGGTGTCTGATGGCATCAGGACAATTTTTTCAAAATAAAAACAAAATGTTTTGCTCTTTCCGTGAATTTGTGTAACTTTGTTGCCTAAAACCTTTTAAATAATCTTTTTATTAACTTAAAGCGATTAATGATGAAGAAAATCTTACTTTCATTAGCAACTATGGCTCTATGTGCCATGAGCATGGGAGCTGAGACCCTCACCGTCTATGATGAGCAGATCACCAGTAATTATGTGCCTATCTATGGCTATTTTGCTGATAACTACCTCAAGTGCGAATTTGTCATTCCAGCCACCGAACTACAGGCCATGGATGGAAATTCTATTTCTAAGCTCACTTGGTATCTTAGTAGTCCTGCTGATAAATCGTTCGGTGATGCCCATTTCCAGATCTTTTTGAAAGAAGTGGAAGGTACCACGCTTAACGCTTACCAAGGGCAAGAGGGAGCAGCTCTGGTCTATGAGGGTGATATCGATGCCACTCAGAGTGAGTTGACCATTACATTCACTGAGCCTTACGAATACCACGGTGGCAACTTACTCATTGGCACCTATAATACGGTCAAGGGTGACTACTCGACCACTGTCTTCTTTGGCGCTACTGTCGAGGGTGCATCAGTGCAGGGCTACAGTGGCTCGTCTCTTGATGCGGTTGTTACCAACCAGCGTAATTTTATCCCCAAGACTACCTTCGAATATGAGCCTACAGTGCTACTCGACTACGACGCACGTGTGACTCCCAATGAACTGAACTTCGGTAAGGTCAATCCGGGCCAAACCTCCACAGTCAATGTCACGCTGAAGAATCGTGGTGCTAATGCCTTCACTCCGGCCATTACGCTCGAGGCACCGTTCAGCACCGCCTATCAGCCTGCTGAGCTGGCTGCCGGCGAGTCGGTCGAGATTCCCGTGACTTTCGCTCCGACTGCCGTGGGCGACTTCGCCGGTACGATGACCATCGCGTATGGTGGTGAGGCACCGCTCACCGTGGCTATGACCGGTCTCTGCGTCAACGAGGTTGAGCTGACTGTTGCCGACGGCACGGTTGGCAATGGCTACTATCCAATCTATGGTTACTACTACGACACACCGGGAACCCTTTCACAGATGATTTATCCCGCCGATATGTTTGCTGAACTGGCGGGCAGCAGAATTTTGGGTCTGAAATTCTTTGCCAAGTACGAGCAGACAATTGAGGGCGGTGAGCTGCAGGTCAGCCTGGGCGAGACCGAGCAGACTGTCTACACTGAAAATGACACTGAAGTCGAGGGCAAGATTGTGAATGGTCTCACGCCTGTGATGACCGCTCCACTTGTCGCGGGTGGTACTGAACTCGTGCTGAATTTTGACACCCCCTACACCTACAATGGTGGCAACCTGGTGGTGGAGACCCTGGCTCAAACTGGCGGAAACTTTCCGCGTCAGGACTTTGTCGGCATGGAAACCGAGGGCTTGACCAGCTATAACGAGTATAGTTATTGGGGTGATATTTACAACCGTGCAGACAAGTTCTTGCCCAAGATGACTGTCATCTATGCGGTTGAAGAGCCTGTGGTTGAGACCTACACCGTCAATGGCTATGTAATGGATGGCGAAGGCGAGGCTCTGGAGGGTGTCGCAGTCACCATGACTGTCACCATGCCTGCTGAGGGCGCACCGCGCCGCAACGCTTCCGAGCCTGTCACCTACACTGCCACCACCGATGCTACTGGCAACTTCAGCATCGAGATGACACCGGTTGATGGTGCAGCTTACACGCTGGCATTTGTCAAGGATGGTTATAAGGATCAGACCATTGACTACAATCTGGATGACGAGGTCCGCGTCTACATGCAGCGTGATGAGGCAACGGGTGTTGATAATATCGAGGCCGCTCAAGATGGCAAGGTTATCTATGTCAACCCGATGGGTCAGACCAGCGACCGTCCGTTCCAGGGCGTGAACATCATGGTTCAGGGTGGCAAGACCATCGGTAAGATTGTCCGCTAATTTCCGCTCTGATTCACAAGAATAATGGATCTAATTGGCTCCTCCTCTGCCCAGAGGGGGAGTTTTTTGTAACCATTTAACAATTGTATCGGTAGCTGTATCTATTCAGTCCCCCACTTAGGCTGCGCCTAAGAAATAAACAATGGTAACATGTAGAGGCAACGGGTGGCTGGTGTAGGGACGGCACCCCTGTGCCGTCCTCCAGCAGGGCTGCAAAAATGCGTTTGAGCGAGTGCCATGCGAGCTGGCTCGCTGATAGCCGAGCGTGAGCATTTTATTCAAAAATGCGATTGAGCGAGTGCCATGCGAGCTGGCTCGTTGATGGCCGAGCGTAAGCATTTTATCCAAACAACAATACCTTATGTCGAGGCGGACGGCACAGGGGTGTCGTCCCTACAACCTTGACGCAGGCATGATGTACGCTCTTCTTGTAACAATCTAACTATCAACACTGTGCGAAAGTGTTACATGGTAGCGATTATTCAAACTGATTGTGAGGCGATTGCGAAATCTTGTGCAAAAGAGTGCAGCCAAGATTATCTAAATCTTGTGCAAATGAGCGCAGTCATGCTTGCATGGACTGCAGCCAAGATTAGCCAAACCCCACCCCCAGCCCCACCCCTTTAAGAAAGGGGAGGGGAAGTGAGGAGATTTTCTGAATCGCTGAATAGTTACCGGTAGCTTCTCAACCCTGAGGCGGACGGCACAGGGGGGCCGTCCCTACGAGGCAGCTGCGTCTCTTTCTTGGTCGATGCAAACGTTTGCGCAGACCAAACCGTGACAATAGCCCCAGAAGCAGTGGGCAGAATTTAAAGTTTTTCTTATTTTTGTGGTTAAAATAGGGAAAATGTTAAAACCAACGCAATATGAAGAAAATTTTGACCACAATTGCGGCACTGGCAGTGCCGGTGATGATGCTGGCCCAAGGTTGGCCCGCTAACTATGGCGGCGTGATGATGCAGGGGTTCCACTGGAACTCGTTTGTCGACTCACGTTGGGAGAACTACACAAAGCAGGCCGAGGAGTTGGGTCAGTACTTCGACCTGATTTGGCTGCCGCAGAGCGGAAAGTGCGGCGGCTCGTCGATGGGCTACGACCCACTGTACTTCTTCAACCAGAACTCGACCTTCGGCACCGAGGAGCAGTTGCGCACCATGATTGCCACACTCAAGCAGCACAACGTGAACGTGATTACCGATGTGGTCATCAACCACCACTCGGCCCTGACCGGCTGGCTGACCTTCCCGAGCGAGACCTACAACGGCGTGACCTATCAGCTCATGAGCACCGATGTGTGCAAGAACGACGATGGCGGCGCCACGCAGACCTGGGCCACAGAGCATGGCTTCACACTGAGCTCGAACAACGACACCGGCGAGGACTGGTCGGGCGCACGTGACCTGGACCACAACAGCAGCAATGTCAAGAAGATTGTCAATGCCTACCTCAAGTTCCTGCTCGATGACATCGGCTATGTGGGCTTCCGCTACGACATGGTGCGCGGCTTCAGCGGCAGTTTCCTGGGAGCATATAACGCCACCGCCAAACCCACCTACAGCGTGGGCGAGCACTGGACCAACTCGCGCGACATCATCAACTGGATGAAGTCAACAACCTATAACGGAGCCATACAGTGCGGCGCGTTCGACTTCGACTTCCGCTATGTGGTGCGCGACGCGTTCAACAACGGCACTGCATGGAGCCTGGGCGAGAACCGCGGCAACTATGTCAACTGGCCCATGGTGAGCAACGGCAGCGCCGACTACCTGGAGGGGGGCAAATATCGCCGCTATGCGGTGACCTTTGTCGAAAACCACGATGTGGAGGATCGCGGCAATGTAGAGAACTACAACGCCGACCCGCTCAAGCGCGACACAGTGGCAGCCAACGCCTTCATGATGGCCATGCCCGGCACACCGTGCGTGTTCTTGCCCCACTGGCAAGACCGCAAACAGGACATCAAAGGCCTGATTGACGTGCGCAAGGCCGTAGGCATCACCAACACCAGCACCTACACCGAACTGGCCAAGAACAACGACTACTATGCCATCGAGACTGTGGGTAGCGGCAACAAGAAACTGGTGACCGTGGTGGGCAACAAGACCTCGGGCTATGTGCCCAGCACATCGGAGTACGTGCGCGTGGTGGACGGTTACCACTTCCGCTACTACATGAACAAGTCGTGCAACACACCATGGGTCGACAAGGCCTCGGGCTACTATGACAAGGCCCAGAACGTGACCCTGACGGCAGTGAGCACCAGCTCAAGTGCCAAGTTGGTCTACACCACCGACGGCACGACCCCCACAGCCAGCAACGGCACGCAATGTGCCAGTGGCACAGTGCTGCGCCTGCGCGAGTCGATGACGCTGAAGGTGGGTCTGCTCATTGGCTCGAGCGTGCTCAAGGTCATTACACGCGAGTATGAGCTGCCCGAGTTGAGCGAGTTTGAGCCGCACAACGCCACTGTCTATTTCAAGGATCCGAGCAAGACGGTTCCGACTTGGACCAAGGCTTATTACTGGGCCTACGATGGCAACGGTGGCCTGAATACTGCCACAAGCTGGCCCGGCGACCAGATGACCGACACGGTGACCATCCGTGGAGCAAAATTCTACTATGTGACCTACCCCATCAATAACGAAGACTACACGTTCAACATCGTGTTCACCTCGGCCACCGGCTCGCCTCAGACAGTCGACATCACCGGCATCAACAAGGACGTGTACTACCAGCTGAACGTGCTCAACGGCCAGGGCAAGTACACCGTGACCGATGTCACTCGGTTCTATGAGAGTAGCAACCCGCTGAACCAGACCGAGGAGGGCGACGTGGACGGCAACGGCTCGGTGGGCATCGAGGACGTGAACGCAGTAATCAATGTGATGCTGGGCAAAGCCACTGCCAACTCCTACAAGGGCAAGGTGGATGTGAGCGCCAACGGCTCGGTGGGCATCGAGGACGTGAATGCCGTAATCAACATCATGCTCGGCAAGGACTAAAGTTAAGGACTAGGGGGTCTGGAATCTGGGATTTCTGAGATTTCTGAGATTTCCCAGACCACCCAGTCATCCCAGACCTCCCAGTTAAGAAAAAAATCAAGAAGACAATGAAAAAAATGATAACAACCACAATGGGGCTGGCATTGCCCCTGATGATGCTGGCCCAGGGATGGCCCGGCAACTATGGCGGCGTGATGCTGCAGGGGTTCTACTGGGACTCCTACGTACCCACCAAGTGGACGCGTCTGACGGCTCAAGCCGACGAATTGGCACAGTACTTCGACCTGGTGTGGATTCCACAGAGCGCGCGGGCTAAGAACTCGACCTCAATGGGCTACGACCCGCTCTACTGGTTCACCAACTACAACAGCTCGTTCGGCACCGAAACCGAACTGCGCACGCTCATCAACACCTTCAAGCAGAAGGGTGTCGGCATCATCGGCGACGTGGTCATCAACCACCGCGGCAATGTGAGCAACTGGGTGAACTTCCCGGCCGAGACCTACCAGGGGGTGACCTACCAGATGCAAAGCACCGACATCTGCAAGAACGACGATGGCGGGGCAACCCTCACTTGGGCCACCAACAATGGCTATGAGCTCAGCGCCAACAACGACACGGGCGAGGGCTGGGACGGCATGCGCGACCTCGACCACAAGAGCGAGAACGTGCAGAGCAATGTCAAGGCCTACCTCAACATGCTGCTCAACGACCTGGGCTACACGGGCTTCCGCTACGACATGGTCAAGGGTTTCTCGGCCTCGTTTCTCGGCAAGTATAATAGCGAAGCACAGCCACAATTCTCGGTGGGCGAGTACTGGGACGGCAATGCCTCGACGGTGCAGAACTGGCTGAATGGCACCAAGGTGGACGGTGTCATCCAGAGCGCGGCATTCGACTTCCCGTTCCGCTACACTGCGCGCGATGTAGTCAACGACGCCAGCAAGGGGTGGACGGCCCTGGGCGGCACATCGGTGATGAGCAACACTAGCTATCGCCGCTATGCGGTGACCTTCATTGAGAACCACGACACCGAACGGCGCAGCAATGCCGCGCAAGACCCCATTAAGGCCGACACGCTGGCACTGAACGCATTCATGCTGGCTATGCCCGGCACGCCATGCGTGTTTCTCAAGCATTGGATGGACTGCAAGCAGGACATCAAGGGAATGATTGACGTGCGCAAGGCCGTGGGCATCACCAACACCAGCACCTACCTGCCCTATCGCAGCAACAAGGAGTACTATGCCACCATCACCACGGGTGCCAATGGCCGACTGCTGACTGTGGTGGGCAATACCAACCATGCCAACATCCTTGATGCCATCGACACCGATGCATGGGTCAATGTGGCCGACGGCTACCACTATCGCTACTACATGTCGACCGCATTGGAAACCCCATGGGTCGACAAGGCATCGGGCGAATATGAGAGTTCGTTCACCGCGAGACTGACGGCAGTGAGCGAGAATCCCGAGGCACAACTGGTCTACACCACCGACGGAACTGAGCCCACGCCATCAAACGGCACGCGCTGCGCCAGCGGCACCACGCTCGACATCACTGAGGCCATGACACTCAAGGTGGGACTGCTGGATGGCGGCCAAGTGACCCGTGTGGTCGAGCGCGACTACACCTTCGAGCAGCCCTACACGGGCAAGACTGCCACCATCTACCTCAAAGACCCGACCGTCGAGCCAAACAACTGGACGTCAGTCTACTTCTATGCGTGGGATGCCACCGGCGACATCATGGATCAGTGGCCGGGCGTAAAAGTCGGCGAGGCTTCGACCAAGGTTATCAAGGGCGACAAGTTCTACTATCGCACTTTCCGTGTGCCCACCGACACGTATAAGTTCAACGTCATCTTCAACAAGGGCGGCAGTTCGGGCCAGACGGTCGACATCACCGGGCTGAATGGCGACCGCTACTATGAAATCTCGTCGACAACCAGCAAATATACGGTCAAGGACATCACCGCCGAATTCTCGGCCATCGAGGCCGTGACGGCACAGCAGCCCGACAATGTCCCATTTGATGTCTACACCATCGATGGACGCGTGGCGCGCCGGCAGGTGACCGATGCCGCACAAGCCACACAAGGTCTGCCAGCAGGCATCTATATCATCAATCACAAGAAAGTTATTGTCAGATAATGAAGAGACACATCACAACCCTGCTGATGGCGGTTGTCTTGACCGCCACAGCACTGAGCGCCAATGTGGTGGGCGGCGACATCTCGTTGTTGACCCGATATGAGCAGAACGGAGCGAACTATAAGGACAAGAACGGACAGCGCATTACCGACATGCTCACGTTCTTGCACGAGCAAGGACTCAACGCGATGCGGGTGCGCCTGTTTGTCGACCCCAGTAAAGCATCGACCGACGACAAGGGGCAAGGCGTGTGTCAGGACCTTGACTATGTTGTGGCTCTGGGTGCGCGTATCAAGGCTGCGGGCTTCAAGCTGATGCTCGACTTCCACTACAGCGACAGCTGGGCCGACCCGGTGAAGCAATACACCCCCGACTCGTGGAAGTCGCTGAGTGAGGAAGAACTGCCGAACAAGATATATGAGTACACGCGCGATTGCCTTAAGGCCATGGTGGCCGCCGGAGCCACACCCGACTACATCCAGACGGGCAATGAAATCTCCTACGGCATGCTGTGGGGTCCTGTAGGCACCTCAAGCGGCCAGCTCAAGAAGCTGAACGTGAGCGACGCGGCCAGTGTGACCCGCTTTGTCAACCTGCTCAACCATGCCAGCCAGGCTTGTCGCGAGGTTTGTCCTCGGGCCAAGATTGTCATTCACACCGAGCTGGTGCGCAACATCTCGCTGCTCAACAGCTACTATAAGGCTGTTGCTCCCGTGGACTATGACATCGTGGGACTGAGCTACTACCCCTACTATCACTATGGCTTCAACCAGCTGACCAGCGCCATCACCAACGTGATGAACAACTCGAGCTGCGACGGCAAGGAAATCATGATTGTTGAGACTGGCTACTATCACAAGTGGCAACCTGACAACATCAACTATGACTACTCGGCCACCTACCCCATCACCAATGAGGGGCAGCGTGCCTTCACTGCCGACATGATCAAACAACTGCTCAACTATCCTCGCGTCACAGGCCTGTTCTGGTGGTGGCCCGAGGCCAACGAGTACGGGCTGAACTGGGCAACCAAGCGCGTGACCGACAGCTGGTACAACGCCGGACTGTGGGACAACGAGACCGGCCGCGCCCTTCCGGCGCTCTATGAGCTGGCTGCCTTTGCCCCGGCGATAGCGGGCGATGTGGACGGCAACGGCTCGGTGGGCATTGAGGATGTCAACGAGGTAATCAATGTGATGCTGGGCAAGGCCGAGAACGCTTTGGCCGACGTAGATGGCGGCGGCTCGGTGGGCATCGAGGATGTCAACGCCGTAATCAACATCATGCTTGGCAAGTAGCCCCCTGCACATATTAATCGGGTAGGTCGGGGAGCGAGAGTTTTGGCTTTCGCTCCCTTTCCTCCCACACCACCGTACGTGCCGTTCGGCATACGGCGGTTTGGCTTGTTTTCAGAGGTGTCTTTTCAGGCCACCTCCCATCGTTCTTGATTTCT
>JAFUVK010000197.1 GCA_017477555.1 Muribaculaceae bacterium | reverse complement strand
CGCCATTGTGCCTACGATGGCCGATGTCGCCACCTACGCCCACCATCCGGCTCATGTGGCCGCTGCCGCACTGCTGGCCGGACACAAGGCTTGCCGCGCCTGTGTGGACTATCAACTGTAACCATTAACATACAATACACATCATGAGCAAACGTATTACCGACCGAGTTACCTGGGTAGGAAAAATCGACTGGGAACTCACCTCATTTCACGGCGACGAGCTCTCGACCGACCGGGGCTCCAGCTATAACAGCTACCTGATACGCGATGAGAAGGTGGCCCTGATCGACACCGTCTGGCGTCCGTATGACCGCGAATTTGTCGACCGTCTGCGGCAGGAAATCGACCTCAACCAGATTGACTACATCATCATGCAGCACAACGAGGTTGACCACAGCGGAGCGCTGGTGGAGCTGATGCGTGCCATTCCCGACACCCCCATCTACTGCACTGCCAAGGGCGAGGCCATCATCCGCGGACACTATCACCAAGACTGGAACTTTGTGCGTGTCAAGACCGGCGACACCCTGTCGCTGGGACAGACGACGCTAACCTTTATCGAGGCAGCCATGCTCCACTGGCCCGACACAATGTTCACCTACATGAGCGGCGACAACATCCTGTTCAGCAACGACGGTTTCGGGCAGCACTATGCCACCGAGTCGCTCTACAACGACCGCGTGTGCATGGCCGAAGTGATGCAGGAGGCACTCAAGTACTATGTCAACATCCTGAATCCGTTCAGCCCCATGGTCACGCGCAAGGTCAAGGAGATCTTGGGCATGAACCTGCCACTGAATCTCATCTGCCCCAGCCACGGTGTGATATGGCGTGAGAATCCTGGCCAGATTGTGGAGAAGTATCTGCAATGGGCCGACGCCTACCAGGAAGACCAGGTCACCATCGTGTACGATACCATGTGGCAGTCCACCCGACTAATGGCACAAGCCATTGCCGATGGCATCCAGCAAGCATCGCCCGCCACCACCGTCAAGCTGATGAACGCCTCGGTCGACGACAAGAACGACATCCTGACCGAGATGTTCCGCTCCAAGGTCGTGCTCATGGGGTCGCCTACCATCAACAACGGCTACTCCTATGCCATTGCCGGCCTTCTGGAAATGGCGCGTGGCCTGAAGTTCAAGAAAAAGAAAGCTGCAGCCTTCGGATCCTACGGCTGGAGTGGCGAGGCGGCCAAGATGATTGCCGAGCATCTGCAACAGGCCGGCTTTGAGCTGGTGGGCGAGCCCATGCGCCAGCCCTGGGTACCCGACCACGATGCGCTGGCCGCATGCAATGAGTGGGGAGCTGCGCTGATGCACAGCACCGACAACAAGTGACAACCGGGCTACCCGATAGCTCGATTACACGATTGCACGAATACTCGATTTTAATAATTTAATTATTTTTATGACTATGAAGAAGTACGTATGCGACATCTGCGGGTATGTTTACGACCCGGCAGTGGGCGACCCCGACAGTGGCATCGCCGCAGGCACCGCCTTCGAGGACATCCCCGACGACTGGATGTGCCCCATGTGTGGTGTAGGTAAAGACGATTTCAGCCCGGTGGAGGAATAATAAAACACCCATCTGAATGAAAAAAAGGTAGCAACGATGACTGGTGATTCAGAAAAAGTTGCTACCTTTGCATTATTCATTCAATAAACCAACTCACTATGAAGAGAATATTCGCAATGCTTTGCGGCGCCGCAATGGCCTTGTGCGCCAGCGCGCAGGCCTATCAAGGCCAAATATCGGCAGGTGTCAACCTGTTGTACGGCAGTTATACCGAGAGCTTCGGCTTCGGAGCACGGTTCCAGTATGTGCCCTACGACCAGCTGCGCGGCGTGGTCGAGTTTGACTATTTCACAGGCCACAAGGGCAAAAACTTGTGCGACATCAACATCAATGCTGAGTATATGATACCCATCAAGACCGACGCGTTCTACATCTACCCGTTGGTTGGGTTCAACTACTCGATGAGCTCACACCGAGCCGACGATGGTGGAAAGGTGGAGTCAAACCATGTGGGCCTGAACCTGGGTGCCGGACTGGAATATGAGATCAACGACCACTTTGCCGCCACGATGGAGTATCGCCACACCATTATCCGCAAGATTGACCAAGGCGTGTTTGCCCTAGGGGCATGCTATAAATTCTGAGCATGGCACAGCACAACGCGCTAGGTCAGGCGGGTGAGCAAGCAGCCCGCGACTTTCTGATAGCCCGGGGACTGACCATCCGCGAACAGAACTGGCGCATGAATAAGCTGGAGATTGACATCGTGGCCCATGACCCCGAGCACAATGTGCTGCACATCGTCGAGGTCAAGACCCGCACCAGCGACGAGCACTACGACCCAATGAAGGCCATCACGCGCTCAAAAAAGAGTCACATGGTGGCTGCCGCCAATGCCTACCTGCGTTACTACCAGCTCAAATGCGTCATTGTCTACGATGTGATGCTGGTGGTGGGACAGCCCGGAGCATTCAGCATACGCTACATTCCCCGCGCCTTCCAGCCAGCGCTGCGCACCTATCGCTAGCAAAATGTTAAATATTCGCAACAAACGATTGCAGTATGCTAGCATTTTTGTAATTTTGCCGCTCAAATTCAAACGCTTTAAAAAACAATTTAGACAAAACAATGACTAACATTAATGATTTTAACTTTGCCGGACTGAAGGCATTGGTCAGAGTGGACTTCAATGTACCCCTCGACGAAAAAGGAAATATCACCGATGACACTCGCATACGTGGCGCAGTGCCCACACTGAAGAAAATTCTTCAGGACGGCGGCAGCCTAATCTTGATGTCGCACATGGGCAAGCCCAAGGGCAAAATCAACCCCAAGTTGTCGCTGGGCCAGATTGCCAACGCCGTGGCTTCGGCACTGGCACGACCCGTCAAATTCGCCCCCGACTGCGCCAAGGCACAGAAAGCCGCGGCCGACCTGCAGCCTGGCGAGGTGCTGCTGCTTGAGAACCTGCGCTTCTACCCCGAGGAGGAAGGAAAGCCTGTGGGCATCGAAAAGGACAACCCGGCTTATGACGACGCCAAGAAGCGCATGAAGCAGAGCCAGGCCGACTTTGCCAAGACACTGGCCGAGTATGCCGACGTGTACGTCAACGACGCCTTTGGCACTGCTCACCGCCGTCACGCCTCAACGGCTGTCGTGGCCGACTACTTCGATGATGACCACAAGATGCTGGGCTACCTGATGGAGAAGGAGGTCGAAGCCATCGACAACGTGCTCAAGAACGCGCAGCACCCGTTCACAGCCATTATCGGCGGCAGCAAAGTGTCGTCGAAGCTGGCTGTGATCAAGAATCTGCTCGACAAGGTCGACAACCTTATCATCGGCGGCGGCATGGGCTTCACCTTCATCAAGGCGCAGGGCGGACACATCGGCGAGTCGCTGCACGAGGATGACCTGATGCCCGAGGCACTGGCCGTGATGGAGGCAGCCAAGCAGAAGGGTGTGAACTTGAGCCTGTCGGTCGAGACCGTGGCAGCCAATGAGTTCAGCAACGACGCCGAGCGCCAGACGGTTGACATCTTCAACATTCCCGATGGCTGGGAGGGCATGGATGCCGGTCAGCGTTCGCTCGACAACTGGAAGAAAATTATCCTCTCGAGCAAGACCATCCTGTGGAACGGACCAGTGGGTGTGTTTGAGTTTGAGAACTTTGCACACGGAACTGGCGAGATTGCCAAGTATGTGGCCGAGGCCACCAAGAACGGCGCTTACTCGCTCATTGGCGGTGGCGACTCGGTGGCTGCCGTCAACAAGTTCGGTCTGGCCGACCAAGTGTCGTACGTCTCGACTGGCGGTGGTGCCATGCTCGAGGCCATCGAAGGAAAGACACTGCCCGGTGTGGCCGCCATCAAGCACTGAGCCACACAGCTTTAGTTTTTAACACCAATCGGGTAGGTCGGGGAGCGAGAGTTTTGGCTTTCGCTCCCTTTCCTCCCACACCACCGTACGTGCCGTTCGGCATACGGCGGTTTGGCTTGTTTTCAGAGGTGTCTTTTCAGGCCACCTCCCATCGTTCTTGATTTCT
>JAFUVK010000196.1 GCA_017477555.1 Muribaculaceae bacterium | reverse complement strand
CGTAGTTGGCGCTGAGTTTCTTGGCGCGTATGTTCTTGTAGTATTTGGCGATGCTTTCTATGCCGTTGTCAAACTCGTGGTTGCCCAGGATGATGATGTCGTAGCCCAGGGAGTCCATCAGTGCATACTCGACCTCTCCACCGTAGAGCGAGAAGAAGACCGTTCCCTGCACGGCGTCGCCGGCATGTACGGTGACGGTGTTGGGGTTCTCACGGCGAATTTGGTCGTAGATGGCGCGCCGGCGCATGACGCCGCCCAGTCCGTCGCTGGCCGGCTCAATCTGACTGTGTGTGTCGTTGGCTGCGATAATCACCAGGTGCTCGGCCTGCATGGATGCAAAGGCTAATGCCACCGTCATGGCTGCGAGCAATAATCGTTTGAGTTTCTTCATATCGTTAAGTTTTAGTGAAATTTCTGTTTAACCGACAAATTTACTAAAAAGATTTGAGAAACTTGACAGAATTGGGCAAAAAAATGTCCCACCGGCTTTTGTGGAGCCGATGGGACGAATTGTGACGCGGCTTTTGCTGTCAGGCCGCCGACAGCAACCATGCCCTAGTTTTCCTTTCCGAGCATGATGTTGACGATGGAGTTGACATCGGTGACATCGGTAATGCTATCACCGTTGAGGTCGGGGTTGCCTACACAGTCGACCGCCGAGGCTTTGCCCAGCATCAGGTTGATGAGCATGTTGATATCGTTGACATCGACAGTGCCGTTGCCATCGATATCACCGGGCTTGAGTTGCGTTTGTCCAGGAAAGACAAACTGGTCGTCGAACCATCGTATGGTGAACGGCTCGCACTGCCCGAACCAGAATTCACCGTTATCAACGACTGCCGTCCAGTCGGATGACGAGGTGAGCGAGAAGCTGTTACCCGTACCGGCCAGCTGAAAGAACTCCTTGTCATCGTTGGTGCCCTTGAGTATATAGTCGCCATATTCGCCCGAATAGAGCGTCACCTGGTCGGCGACCCATTTGTTGCCGGCCTTGAGCCTGATAATGACAGGATTGACCGCCACATCGGCAAAGTTGTCGACCGTGACAACATAACTGGCGTTCTGCGAGATGTGCAGCGCCGATCCAAAATCGAAATTGTCGTAGTGATAGGTCATCACCCCATTGACTTGGTCGTTGGGAGTCATCAGGCTGCCGGGCTTCCACACATATCCCCACAGGGTGTTGGTCCCGCCGCTGATGGTTGCGACCGACACGATCCAGATGTTGTCGACCAGCTCGATCTCATTGTCATAGACCCAAGCTCGGATTTGCGTAAAGTAGAATCGGTCTTGTGCCGCATAGTATCCCACGCCACGATTATAGTATCCACCACCATTATACTGGTCGTAGGTGGCAATCGGGTTGGCGTCGAACACGATGAGCGGCACATCGTAGGAGGTGAAGTCGACCGTAGCTCGCACAGGTGCATCAAAGAGCCCGGCAATCATAATCGACTTCTGGGAGTCGTTGGCATCGTAGATGCGGACACTTTTGGTGCCACTCACCAGTGTGGCAATTGCGTCGGGCGATGTAGCGATGTCATCGGTCCAGTTGTACGCACACGAGTATCCTCCGACCAGGTCGCTGGCTTTGGTGGCGGGACTCTTTAGGTAACGTGGCGCCCTGGCTTTGCCCGAGTGCAGAATCGCTTGCTCGACTTCGGGTGTCGCCTCATGGATTTGCCGTATGGCAGCAGGCATTTGCTGCCCTAATCCCCGGTCAAGCTGAACAGCCGCGGCCGACATAGCGACGACCAACATCACAAAGCAAAATAATGATTTCTTCATAACTATACACTAATTACAGAAGGTTATTGTCTTTTACTTTTAGTCTTATTTGGCAATCACGGCCAACATTTATCAACTAAAAGCGCCGCAAAATTAACAAACATTCAGGACACTGGCAAATAAATTAGCAATTTTCGGTAAAACCAACCATTGTTTTTGCATATTTAAAAAGCTTCGGAGTTTTATTCAAAACATCACCTTAGCTCCCAAATACAGAAATTCGCACAGATGGTGAGCTGTATGCGCGACTCTGCGAGAATTGCCTTAGACCCCCACTCTAGGTTGACCAGCTCACGTACTAATTATTGGCTCGAACTCTGTCTGTCAATGCAACAATGCAGGGCCACGCCGCAGGCACAGTCGGCAGCGAGATACTGCGGCGCAGCCCTACAACCTTCATCCAGCCGTATCGCTGAAACAGTTGGTGGAAAGAGAACCGTCCCCTTTCCGCCAAGTGTTAAGAGAAATGTTAAAAGTGGCGGAAATAGAACCGTCCCCATTCCGCCAAGTGTTAAGGAAAATGTTAAAAGTGGCGGAAGGAGAACCGTCCCCATTCCGCCACTTGTGGGTCAGTAGTGGGTTAGTAAGAGATGAGTGGAGTGCCGGTCATCTCCTTGGGCTGCGGTATGCCCATGATCTGGAGTATGGTGGGAGCCACATCGGCCAGACGTCCGGGCTTCAGCTGGACACGCACATTGAGTTCGCCGTCGGTGCGCCACTGGTTGTCGGTGACATAGATGCATGGCACTGGGTTGAGCGAGTGCGCGGTGTTGGGCGTGCCATTAGGATTGATGGCGTTGTCGCAATTACCATGGTCGGCAATGATGAGCACCTCGTAGCCTGCCGCACGTGCAGCCTCGACTGTGGCGTAGGCACAGTCGTCGATGGTCTCCACAGCCCGCTGTATGGCCGGATAGATGCCTGTATGGCCCACCATGTCGCCGTTGGCATAGTTGACGACGATGAAGTCGTACTGCTGCGTCTTAATGGCCTCGACGAGTCGGTCCTTGACCTCGTAGGCACTCATTTCGGGCTTGAGGTCGTAGGTGGCCACCTTAGGGCTGTTGACCAAGATGCGGTCTTCGCCCTCGAAGGGCTGCTCGCGTCCGCCATTGAGGAAGAAAGTGACGTGGGCATATTTCTCGGTCTCAGCGATGTGGAGCTGGCGTTTGCCCAGCGACGACAAGTACTCGGCCAGTGTGTTGGCCACGTCGTCCTTGTCGAAGAGCACATGCACACCGGTGAAAGTGGCGTCGTAAGGTGTCATGCAATAGTACTGCAGGTTGTCGATGGTGTGCATCTCGTGCTCGGGCATGTCTTGCTGTGTGAGCACTGTGGTGAGCTCCTTGGCACGGTCGTTGCGGAAATTGAAGAAGATGACCACATCGCCCGGCCGGATGCGTCCGTCGACGGTGGTGTTGACGATGGGTTTGATAAACTCGTCGGTGACTCCCTCGTCATAGCTCTGCTGGATGGCCTGCAGCATGTCGTCGCTCTGGCGTCCCTTGCCGTCGACGAGCAGGTCATAAGCCTCCTTGATTCGCTCCCATCGCTTGTCGCGGTCCATAGCGTAGTATCGCCCGGTTACAGTGGCTACCACACCAGCTGTGCTTGCGCAGTGCTCTTGCAACAATTTGACAAATCCCTTGCCGCTCTGCGGGTCGGTGTCACGTCCGTCCATGAAGCAGTGGATAAACACCTTGCCGAGTTCATAATGACGTGCGATGTCGCACAAGGCAAACAAGTGGTCGAGCGAGCTGTGCACGCCCCCATCGCTGGTAAGCCCCATGAAGTGTATGCCGCAGCCATGCTCCCGGGCATAGGTGAACGCCGCCACCACCTCGGGGTTGCTCATGATCGAGCCGTCGCGTATGGCCACATTGATTTTGACCAGGTCTTGGTAAACGATGCGCCCGGCACCGATGTTGAGGTGTCCGACCTCGCTGTTTCCCATCTGTCCGTCGGGCAGTCCCACGTCCTCTCCGCTGGCCATGAGCTGGCTGTTGGGATATTTGGTGCAAAGCAAGTCCCAATAGGGTGTCTTGGTGTAGAAAATCGCGTTGCTGCGTGTTGGTGGTGCAATGCCCCATCCGTCGAGAATCATCAGTAGTGCTTTCTTTTTCATGTGCTATTTAGTCTAAAAAATGTTACAACAAAAAATAGTCTGCAAAGTTAATACTTTTTGCAGACTATTCAAGCGTTGCGATCTAAAAAGTGGTAATTATTTCTGCTCTGCGTCTTTTTTGCCGAACTGGTCCTTGAGGAAGTCGACAGCCTGGTCAACCATACCCTCAACCTTATCGTCAAGCGAGTCGGGAGTGATGCTCTTGGCCACATCGACCACTTTCTTCTTGAGCTCGTCGGCATTCTCAAGCATGTCGCTAGCCTTGTCGCCGATAAATTCCTTGGCCTTGCCCATGAGATCTCCTCCCTGTTCCTTTGCTCCTCCCAGCATTTCCTTAGCCTGGTCTAGGATGCTTTTCTGTTCTTCTGCCATGTTGTGATACACATTTATAATGGTTTGCGCCTACTCCCTTTCGAGCGTTTCGGCAATCTCTTTCATTTGCTGTGCAAATGTAGCAAAAAAATTTCAATCAAGCAAGAAATCGTTAAAAAAACAAGGGATATGTCACAGAATTGCAACATATCCCTGTTTTATCGTCCGAAATTGGCTTTGGTTTAGGCCTCCTTCTTGATGACGACGCGGCGCTCTTTGATGCGAGCCTTCTTGCCCGTGAGTCCGCGCAGATAGTACAGCTTGGCGCGACGCACCTTACCGTGCTTGTTGATGACGATACTGTCGATAAAGGGCGACTCGATGGGGAAGATACGCTCCACTCCGATGTTGTCGCTGATTTTGCGCACGGTGAAACGCTTCTTGATTCCCTCGCCGGTGATTTTGATAACCACTCCGCGATATTGCTGAATACGCTCTTTGTTACCCTCCTTGATGCGATAAGCCACGGTGATGGTGTCGCCAGGGAAGAACTCGGGCAGTTCCTTGCCAGTGGCAAAAGCCTGCTCGGCAATCTTGATTAAGTCCATTGTAAACTTTAGATGTTTAATTCATTAATTGTCAGTCCGCAACATACGCAGGCCACACGTTCTTCCTGTCAGAGGTTGCGAAAAGCGGTGCAAAGGTACGAACAAATTCACGATTGAGCATAAAGAATTTAAGCTTTGCCTCCGGGTTATAAGTTTTTTTAACAGTCGGGGGCCTGGCGTGACTCTTACTTCCTGGCCGCGACAGCGTTGCGGCATACAGAATGGCGCGGTCCCTACAGCCGCCTGTCAGGAGAGGTACAGCTCGATGTAGAGACGGCAGTTGGCGGCGAGTTCATCGTACCAGGCCTGACCGAAACGGTCGACAAGCGGCTGGCGCAGAAACTCATAGACACGTATGCCCTGGCGGCGGCCCAGCACCTCGGCACACTTGCAGATTTTCCAGCGGTCGTAGTTGACAACGGTGCAGTTGGGATGCACCTTGACGCGCGCGGGATAGAGGTAGCATGAAATGGGCTTGCGCCAGTCGACGCGCCCTTCGCGGTAGGCCTTCTCGATGGCACACGAGCAGAGTCCTCCCGGCTCGTAGCAGGTAAAGACACAGTTCTTGCCGTCGATAATCTGTGTGACCAGCTCGCCCTCCTGGTCATGGTAGGCCACCCCGTTTTGCCTGATTTCTTCTTGCGCCCTGGGCAGCAGGTCATCCCATATTTCGGGCAATATGTCCTCGAGCCGTTCGCGCTCCTGCTCGGTGATGGGTGCCCCAGCATCGCCCTCGATGCAACATGCTCCCAGGCATGTGTCGAGGTCGCAACAAAAGAACTTCTCGACCATGTCGAGCGATACCAATATTCCTTGAATGTCGAACATATCAGTCTAGGTTGGAGAGTGCGTTTTCGAGGTCGGTTGTCGATAGTTTCTGGTGCAGTTCGCCCTTGTGCGCATAGGAGATGTTGCCCGTCTCCTCGCTGACGACGATGGCAATGGCATCGGTGGCCTGTGCTATGCCCAGTGCCGAGCGGTGCCGCAGTCCCAGGTATCGCGGCAGCGATGTGTCGTGCGACACGGGCAGGATACATCCGGCACTCATCACCTTGTCGCCGGCAATGATGAGCGCTCCGTCGTGCAGCGGGCTGTTCTTGAAGAAAATGTTCTCAATGAGGCGCGTGTTGATGTTTGCCTCAATCATGTCGCCGGTGTGCTCGTAGTCATCGAGTGGCATTTGTCGCTGAATGACAATCAGCGCACCCGTTTTAGACTTGCTCATGCTCATGCAAGCATAGACCACCGGCATGATCCACTTCTTCTGCTCATCGGCACTCGACTTGTGCTTGAAGATATTGGCAATGAATCCCCACCCCTTCTGCGAGCCCAGCTCAATAAGGAATCGCTTGATTTGGTCCTGAAACAGAATGACCAGGATAAACAGTCCGATGTCGATGAACTTGTCCATGATGGTTCCGATGAGCCTCATGTCCATGATTCTGTACATCACCACCCACGCCAGCACAAACGCCAGCACACCGACAAAGATATTGAGTGTGCCCGAGTCCTTCATGGTGCGGTAGAGGTAGTACAACAGCGTCGCCACCAGCAAGATGTCGATGAGATCCTTGATTCCGAAGAGTGAAAATAGAGTGCCTCCCACTTTATAGTTTATAGTTTATGGTTTATAGTTTACAGTTATTTGATTGCGACTGACGTGTTTTCTCGACCAGGGCACGTGCCTCGAACGCTGCCTTGACATCGTGGACGCGCAGGATATGCGCCCCCGCCATGAGAGCCAGCGTGTTGAGGACTGTGGTGCCATTGAGCGCCTCGCCGGGTGTGCAACCGAGCACCTTGTAGATCATCGACTTGCGCGACACCCCCACCAGCCATGGCACCCCAAGGCGGTTGAACTCGCCTAGGTGAGCCATCAGCTCGTAGTTCTGCTCGAGCGTCTTGCTGAACCCGAATCCCGGGTCAACAACCACATCGCGCACCCCCAGGGCACGCAGGGCGTCGAGCCGGGTGCGCAGATGCTCCATCACGTCGACAACGACATTGTCATAATCAGTCAACTGCTGCATGGTGGCCGGTGTGCCACGCATGTGCATCAGGATGTATGGCACCTGCAAGCGTGCCACCGTGCCGAACATTTCGCCGTCGAGCGTACCGCCCGACACATCGTTGACTATATCGAATCCCAAGCACTCAACGGCATAGCTTGCCACATCGGCCCTGAACGTGTCGACCGACGTGACCATGCCGGGCGCTACGTTACGCACCACCCTCATGGCTCCCTCCAGCCTCCGCATCTCCTCGTGCGGCGACACATCGTCGGCCCCAGGACGCGTGCTGTAGGCCCCGATGTCGATCACATCGGCCCCATTGTTCAGCATCTGCCGCACCGCGCGCTCAATGGCCTGCGGTGTGTCGCATCGGCTTCCGTCCCAGAACGAGTCGGGCGTGACGTTGAGGATGCCCATCACCCACGGCCGGGTGATGGAGAACTTGCCCAATTGATATGGTATGAATGGCTGCATATCAGATGATGCCCACCAGCTGCATGAAGATGAACACGACGGCCACCGGAGCCACATAACGCAGGCAGAACATCAGGTAGTTCATCACCGGCACATTGAGGCGGCCGCGATTGGTGAGCTGCTCAACGATGACACGCCGGTCAAGGAACCAGCCGACAAACAGTGCGGTGAACAATCCACCGAGTAGCATGAACACGTTGGACGACAAGTAGTTGAACAGGTCGAAGATGCTCATGCCAAACACAGTGACCGACTTCAGGACATTGAACGACAGCGCGCACAGCACAGCCAGCGACCCGACCACAGCAGCCGTAATCCAGATGGCCTTTCGGCGCGAGAAGTTGCGTTCCTCGATAAGGAACGTGATAAAGATCTCGCTCAGCGAGATGGTCGATGTGAGCGAGGCAAAGAACAGCAGCACAAAGAACAGAATGGCCCAGACATATCCGCCGGCCATCTGCTGGAACACCGCCGGCAGCACCTCGAACACCAGTTTGGGGCCGGCCTCGGGCTGCATGCCGAACGAGAACACCGCCGGAAAGATGACGATGCCCGCCAAGATGGCCACCAGCGTGTCGAGCGAGGCAATGACAACGGCGTCGCGGGTGAGCGAGGTGTCGTCGTTGAAGTAGCTGGCGTACGTCACCAGACACGCCACTCCCAGCGAGAGCGACATGAACGCCTGCCCGAACGCGTCGACCACACCGCGCCATGTCAGCGCACCGAAGTCGGGCTTAAACAGGAACGCCAGCCCCTTGTGCGCATCGGGCAGCATGAGCGAGTTGACGCAGAACACGACGAGCAGCAAGAACAGCAACGGCATCATGATGCTCGACATGCGCTCGATGCCCTTCTGCACACCTTTGAGCAGTACGGCAAAGTTGATGGCAAGAAAAACAACAGTGAACAGCACCATCCTGACGGGCGAGCCGACAAAGTCGCTGAACATGACCGAATAGTCCTGTGGCTGATGCCCTTGCAGGTTGCCAGCCACAGCCTGGCAGATATATTCTACCACCCAGCCGCATACCACGCTGTAGAAACCGAGCACCATCACAGCCCCTGCGATGCAGACATATGCCATGAGATAGATGCTGGACTTTGGAGCCAACTTGCGCAGCGCCCCCTTCATGTTGCTGTGCGTCGAGCGTCCGATGATAAACTCGCTGAGCATCACGGGTATGCCCAGCAATGCTACGCAAGCGATGTAGACGATGATGAACGCCCCACCGCCGTTCTGTCCGGCCTCGTAGGGGAAGCGCCAGATGTTGCCGAGTCCCACCGCCGACCCGACAGTAGCAGCTATGGCACCAAGCCTTGTGGCGAATCCTATTCGTTTTGTTTTCATAACTGTCGAAAAAATAAGTTTGTTGTCAGAATCTGTCAACCTCATCCAATTGACGCGGCGGCTGCGACTGCTTCGTCCTGGGTTGTTTGGTCTTTTTAGCCTTTGGCTCCTTCTTGTGTTTCTTCTTGCCTTTTGCCCCCCGATGGCCTGCCGACTTGGCGGCCGAGTCGGCGCGCTGAGCAATGGAGTCGGCCATTAGCTCGAACTGTCGCATCTGTTCGGTCTCGGCAGCCGTCAGAGGTTGCGAGCGTGAGCGCATCAGCCCCAGGGCCCCCACAGCCATTACCAGCAGCACCAGCAGCGCGATAGCCCCTCGCCGCTCGTGCCTTGTCATCTCAAACCATTCGCGCCATTGTGCCATTGTTCAGAAAACCATTCTTATAGCCAAACGTTGTCGAAAATGCAAAATTACTGCTTTTTTGTCAGATTCACCAACGAATGGCCATTTTTTTGAAAAAAATATACTACTTTTGCACCTCACAAACCAAGTCACATCAACAATGAAACAGATTTTGAAAGCCATTCCCGTGGGCCTTCCTTCAATTCTGGCCATACTGGTTGTGGCCTACTTCTCGCTCAGCGCCAGCCCGCTGGGCGACAACGACTTCATGTTATTTCCCGGGGCCGACAAGGTGGCGCACTTTTTGCTCTACTTCTTCACCGCTGCCGTGTTTATCTTCGACTACGCCAAATATAAGCTGCCGCACCACACCAAACTGAACCTGGAACTGATGTTCATGTGCTGCGCCATGTTGCTGGGCCTGCTCATGGAGATAGGGCAGTTGGTGCTGAGCAATGGTCGCACCTACGATGTCGTTGACTTGGTGGCCAATTGCCTGGGCGCCGCTGCTGGCTTGGGCTACATGCACCAGTGGGGGCTTTCGCGATTGCGCCGCACAATGCTGCACTCGCGACATCGCCACCACCGACACTGACAAGAAAATAATGGTCGAAAAACTTGCACATGTCGGCAGAATTGTCTAATTTTGCCAACTGCAAACCAAACAGACCATTATTTATTATGTTATTCAGCGAACGAATACGCACCCTGCGCAAGGAGCGTGGGTTGCTGCAACGGCGGCTAGCTGAGGCCATCGGCGTGGATGTGCCCATGTACAGCCGATATGAGCACGGCGAGCGTCACCCCAAGCGCGACCAAGTGGTGAAACTGGCACGGTTGCTGGGCACCGACGCTGGTGAACTGGTGGCCCTGTGGCTGGCCGAGGAGGCGATGAACGCCATCGGGCACGACAAGATGAGCGAGCGCGCTTCGCAGCTGCTGCTTGAGCAACTGGGCGGCACCCCTACTACCTCGGCGGCGGACACACTCACCACGACTACCCCACCCCAAACTCCTCCCCTTGGGGAAAAGGAAGGGGAGGCCGAGTTGTTGCGAGCCCGCATTGCCGAACTCGAGGCCCGGAACGCCGAACTTGAAACCAGCAACACCGAACTCGAAACCAGCAATACCGAACTCAAAGCGCGGAACACAGAACTCGAAAGCCACAACTCGAAACTCGAGATTGACCCGACGCTGGTCAAGGCACCCGAGGCCGATGCGGCCAGCCGCACTGTGGTGTCACGCATGGGTCACAACCCGATGCCCTATTATATTAAAGGTGACGCTCGTCAGGTCATGGCCACCATCGAGGACGAGAGCGTCGACTGCATCGTCACCACCCCACCCTACTGGAACCTGAAGAAGTATAACACCGAGAGCATCCAACAGAAGACGCTCGACGAGTACTGCGACGAACTGCTGCGCGTCATGGCCGAGGCTTGGCGTGTGCTCAAGCCGCAAGGGTCGCTGTGGCTCAACCTGGCCGATGTGTATGCCGACCGTGCACTGCAAGCCCTGCCATGGCGCATCGCCATGCAGATGATGGACCTGCAAGGGTGGACGCTGCGCAACGACGTGGTGTGGAACAAGCCGCTGGGCGAGTATGGCAGCGCGCTCGATCACCTGCGCAACGTGCATGAGTTCATGTTCCACTTTGTCAAGAGTGCAGATGACTTCTACTTTGCCGAGGCCGAGCTGCGCCGCTATGCCAAGCAGATAGGCGAGAAGCAGGGCACGATGCCGGGCGACGTGTGGAGCATCGAGCCCGAGAAGAGCGCCATCGAGCGCTACCGCGTCAGCCCTGAGGCACTGTGCCTGTTGCCCATCGTGGCCACCTGCCCACGCGACGGCATCGTTCTCGACCCCTACTGCGGCACCGGCACCACGTGCAAGGTGGCCTACGACGTGAACCGCCGCTCCATCGGCATCGACATCAACGACGACCGCCTGCAACGCGCCCGCGGCCGCGTCGAGCAGAAGTCGCTGAGCCTGTTCTGATGAGAATAAAACTGCTTTCATCTGAGCGAACCTTTGTGATGGGTTGCGCCATGATTCTAGTGATGTTCTATCACGCACCATGGCTCAACCACCCTCTGATATTCCCATTGCGTTTGTACGGCTTGTTCGGTGTAGACATATTTTTCTTCTTGTCGGGATACGGCATCGCGCATGCACTGAGCAAGAATGATTCACTTAAACACTTTGCCTACAGACGCACAATCCGCCTCGTGCCTTCATGCCTGTTGATAGGTGCTCTGGCTGTAGCCAGTTGCCATCTGCTGCCAACAGAGTACAACCTAGGGCATCCCAATTGGCTGATGCTGATAAGCCTGAATCGGTGGTTCATAGTCACACTAATCATCTATTATGCACTATCGCCATTGCTACTGCGCAGCATCAGGTCACATCCGCGGTCCACTATAATCTGCACTTATGCGTGTAGTATATTGCTGATTAATGTTCCTCTCTATGAAACAGTGATAACCTGGAGTGCTGCGCGTTTACCAGTCTATGTTTTAGGACTGGCTCTCGGATGCGGGGTCTGGTCACCTCAGGGCAAACAATGGTGGGCACTTTGCGGTCTGCTAGTTGCCGGTCTATGTCTAAGGTTTTGGCTAGCCTATACTCAGCAGTGGTATGATCATCAGTTCTGGAATCTTGGAACATTTGTATTGCTATCTCCAGGCATCATTGCGCTGACTCAAGGCCTATCGTGGTTAGGCAATTATTTCACTCTGAGAAACAAGTGCTCGCGTTTGTCACACAGAGCAATAGTCCTCATTGGAACCTGTTCATTAGAGATATACTTATGCCATGAGTACTTGTATAGCATCATCACCACATTCTCACATCACCATCCTGACATGTCGGGATGGTACTTGCTCGGCATGGGACTAACAATGGGCATTCTCACTGGCATTCTCCTCCATCTTATTGTCAAGCGATTAATAGATTTCACTGGCCTGAAAATTTGACTTATAGGTCAAAAAACGTATGCAAATTGGCCGGTTGCTAGTTGCCACAGAACTGTCCCATGAATAGGATGGTGCGACTGATATCATCGTAGATAAAATAAAGGAATGGGTGGTCGGCGCAGAAAGAAGGACTCATTCCTAAAAAGAGGTAAGTCTCAGTTGTTACACTTGTTGCCTCTACCCCATATTCCATGACTTCAAGTGCTGATTTCTGAATCACGCGATTGATGCGAGCTGGCACTCGAGTCATTTTACTTAAATCCGGATTCATCCCAAACGCATTAGGCATCAATCTTTTAAACGATTCGAAATAATTAAATTCACTTGATACCGAAAATTTGGGAATGGAGATTTTAATGTTATCGTCAATGAATTGTAGAGAATCAAGGATCTCATAGAACATCTTCAGATTCATCATAGATGAAAATGCACTCAAGGACAGTTTCTTGGGAAGAACAAAAAGCATTTTGAAGTGATTTAATTCCAGTTTTTTGGCTAAAGCCTGATATTCATCATTCTCCATCATCTCGACGGGCATCTCTTGATACATCATCGGTATCATAATAGTATCGCCATCATCTTTTATGAATCGACGATCTTTGGTCAGTTGACTACTGAAAGGATCTGACCATCTGGACTTAAGTCTTAACGTGTTGATCATGATAGCACCCTCCTGATCATCAATCTTGTCAATGGCTTCCGATATACGTCCCTCGGTGCATCCTTTCATCCAATCATTAATCTCGCTTACAGTTTTGATATCTTAAAAGTCATAGTTTCGGGCTACAGCCTGATAACTGTCTTGAAGCTGATTCACAAAACTATCATTTAAAGGGTATTTCTGATCGACTGCAATAAGATTATTTAATAGAACAGAATTGTCTTTACTCTGTGGTAATCCCTGAACATATTTGCGAAAGAAATCATTTGCGCACTGTGATGAACCGATAATCTTTTCTAGATCTTGCAACGCCAAACCAGAAGCTCCATTTGTAGTCATTGCCAAAACACTTGCTGCGCTCAGCGGAGAGAACACGCAACTCTGTATATCACCATTAGATGCTATTTCTTTAAATATTGCAAAACCAAGTCCGTTAACATTTGCAGAAATAACAGAGTCTTCGGCAGTCATGACCAACGAAAAGTCCTTCACTTCTTGTTCACGATACTTCTCTTGTGAGTTGCACGAAACAAACATTACAATGGTGAGAAAGACAGAAAAGGTATAATAACGAAATGCATTCATAACTACTATTTTAAAAAGAGGCGCACCCAGATTGAGTGCGCCTATAAATAATGAGCATGTTTAGTCGTCGTTGGTGAAGAGGGGATCTTCGGGGACGAGCATGAGGGGCTTCTGCTGGGCGGCCTTGAGGATGTTCTGGGGGACGTACTTCTTGTCAACCACGAGGCGGAACATGTACTCGTTGAACCAGTCGTTGGTCATGATGTTGTAGCCCTTGTGGCAGCTCTCGGTGCCCCACGAGTTCTCGACCTTCCACTTGATGGGCTTTCCGGCGGCGTCGAGGTCGACGGCAGTGAGCGTCATGGCGTGGGTCGAGCCGCTGTCGAAGGTGGCGATGCGGTCGGCCTTGTTCATGCTGAATGTGGTGCCCAGCAGGGTGGCATAGTCGAAGTTGTCGAGCGCGTTAAGTCCCACCTTGCGGTCGAGCTGCACGCCCACGTCATAGCTTGAGTAGAGCTTGGTGCCGTCCTTGAGCGAGGCGATGGCCATCTGCGCGATGTCCTCCATGGGCAGGTTGATGTAGCACCAGTTGTGTCCGTCATAGGTGTGGCGGTCCCACTCCACCTCATAGGTCTTGTAGTAGGGGCGGCGCGGGTCGTTCATGGCCATGATGAATGTGCCGTTGATGGGACCGTCGCCCACGGTCTCGCGGTAGAACTCGAGCGGTGTGTAGGTGCGCGGCTCGGTGACTGTCTTTCCGTCCTTGTTCTTGAAAGCATAGGTGAACTGCTTGACCGGCTCGCCCAGTGTGAGCACGAGCATCTGATAGATGGTGGCCAGCTGCTCGGTCTTGCGTGCCTTGATGGCTGCGGCGCTCTTCTTGTCGGCTACCATCTTGCGCAGCTCCAGTCCGAACTCGCGCAGCTTGCTCGACAGGAGTTTGCGCAGCTGTGCTGTGCGCTCGGCACTGTAGGTCTCGGGCTGTGCCTCCATGGGCACCAGACCATATTTCTCGGCCAGGTCGGCGGCACCGCAGAAGGTGCCTCCGTCGTTGATGGGATGGTGGAAGAAGAACTGCACGCGCTGGTCATCGATGGGCTTGTCGGCACAGTCGATGACGCCCTGCAGCATCAGGTTGGCCTTCTCGAGCTGGTCGTAGAAGAAGGTGTAGTCGTGCGAGAACTCGACGCGCAGCGTGTCGTTGTGACGCTTGGCGAAGTTGGCACGGAACACGTTGAAGCTCGAGAACATCCAGCAACGGCCAGACTGCCGCTGGTTGTGGATGCTCTGCTTGGGTGTCTCGACGCTGAAGTGGTCGTCGGTGATGGTAGTGTTGCGATAGTTTCGCGCCAGGTCTTCGAGCGAATTGGAGGCGATGGCTCCAGCCAGTGCCCGGTTGGCGGGTGTGGTTTTCTGCTCAATCTGGCGGAGCATAGCGTTGTCGATGCCGCCTCCGGCAGTGTTCTGCGCCAGTGCCGTGCCTGCGGTCACGAGCGCCACGGCCAGCGCGATGTTTCTCATCTGTTTCATTGTCTTTTGTTTTTATTGTGGTTAATTAAGTGCGATCACTAGATGTTCTAGAAGGGGTAGCCGATGGCCAGATGGAAGGCCAGGCCGTCCTTGAAGCGCGGGATGTTGTACCATCCGCGGTTGGTGGTCTCGTAGGGCAGGTGTAGCCCGATGCCCAGGTCGGCTCGCACCACGAGCATCTCCATGTCGAATCGCAGTCCGAAGCCTGTGCCCACTGCCAGTTCCTTGAAGAAATTGCGCATCTTTCCTCCAGGCCTCCACTCACGGTCGTAGTCGTCGAGTGCGAGCAGCCAGATGTTGCCTGCGTCGACAAACACCGCTCCGTTGAAGTAACCGATAATGGGGAAACGGTATTCCCAGTTGGTCTCGAACTTGAACGTACCCGTCTGGTCGTAGTAGGAATAGGTGTCGCGATACTCGGGGTGGAAGCTTCCCGGCCCGATGGTTCGCACGGCGAATGCCCTGACCGAATTGGCTCCACCGATGTAGAACTGTTCGCGGAACGGCACCTCGAGTGAGTCGCGTGTGGAGTAGGCCGCACCGACATATACCCGCCCCACGAGGCTGGACTTGGGCGTGAAACTGTGTTTCCACACCAGCTGAGTCTCGGCCTTGAGGAACTGCGAGAATGGCGTGCCCAGCAACTCCTTTTTCTTGCTGCCGCACAGGCTCCAGATGCCCGAGAAGATGTGCCCGGCCTCGGTGACTGTCGAGCGCCAGACGATGTGGTCGCGCCCGAAGGTGTTCTCATAGGTGTAGGAGTACTGCATCTGCGGGATGAACACATCCATGAAGCTCATGGCTATGGCCGGATTCTTCTGCATCACCGAGTCGAACTGTGTGGTATTGCTCAGCAACTTGTGATAGGTGAGTTTGAACGGAGTGAGCTCGTTGAGCGAGTGTTTATTGGCATGCCACTCCCAGGTGAACGACCCTCCCAGCTGCAGCATCTTGAAGTATTTGGGACGGTTCATGATGCTCGCATTCAGCCCGAAGCGCGTCCAATTGAGGTAACGCCTGCTACGGTCGACGAAGCGCGGTGCCAGCAGCCTGGGCAGTGCCAGCGACAAGTCGAGCCCGAACTCGTAGGAGTTGAACTCGCTGCTCTTGTAGCTGCTGCCCTTTCCGGTCTGCCACTCGTAGGCCCCTTTGAGCTTGGCGGAGAACTTCTCACCTCCGCCGAAGGCATTGATATGTGCCAGTCCCAGCTCCAGTCCCGGTCCCAGGTAGGAGCTCTTGCTGATGCCCTGCACCTCGAGCTTCACCTCCCAGGGCTTGTCGAGTGTGCAGTAGACCCCTAGGTCTAGCACTCCGTCGCCGCCGGGCAGGACGGTGTCGCGGGGTGTGACCTGCATGTCGATGTTGCTGAATATGCCCAGACGCGAGAGCGCCATCTGTGTGATGTCCATGCTGCCCACGCGGAAAGGCCTTCCCTTGCGCGCCACGATGTTCGACGGCACGACGCGGTCGCGGATGCGCACGGGTGCCATCTTGATGAGCGTGCAATTGCGCACCTGTACCGTGTCGGGCACTCCCCCACCCGCATTGGGCTGCACCACCGCGGTGATGTCGCCAGTGAGATAGCGCCGCTCGGCGGTATTGGGAATGTCGCCCGACTTGACCAGCTGCATGTGTATGATGCCTTTTTCCTGAACACTGTCGGCCAGATACTGCAGATATTCGGGCCGATAGTAGTAGTATCCCCTGTTGCGCAGCTGGTTGGTGATGTCGATGCGCACGGCGTTGAGCGAGTCGAGGCAATATCGGTTTCCGGTCTTGAGATATTTGTTGGCCATGGCCAGCGAGTCGATGAGACTGTCCAGCTGGTTGTGCACATCTAGATATTTGACCTCACCTATTTTATATGGCTCTTCGACATAAACATCGTAGGATATTTTGGCCTTTTTGGGGTCCTTGCCCTGCACCAGGTCGTAGGTGGCACTGGATGTGAAATATCCGTTGTTGCGCAGCAAGGTGTTGATCATATCGACACGCGTTTCGGGCTTGACTCGGCTGATGAGCACCGGCTGGGCCACCAGGTGCTTGTAGAGCCACCCTTTCAGTCCCTTGCTGTCGGGGTCCCAGTTATTGTACACCCAGAGTCCGATGGGAAACGGTGTTCGGTAATATGGCGAATAGAGCGGGTTGTTGGGCTTGACGTTGATGGCGCTGAATATCTGCTCCTTGACACCGTCGTCGAGCCCCGCGCTGTCCTGGTGATACTCCAGCTTTTTGACTCCGGTATACAGTATCTCTCCGTCGGCCAACCGCTTGGTGGTGGAGCAGGAGGTGGCCATAAGCGCCAGAATCGCCGCCATCAGCCAAATGTGTAGGTGCAGTCTGCTATTCATGCCCATAGTGCTTGTTGTCGGATTATTGCGATGTGTTGACCGTGTCGCTCTTAACAGTGTCGCGTGGTTGTGTGACGGTCTTGTTCATCGACTTGCGGAAGAGGTCATCGATTGAGTTGAGCTTGTGCTTCATGACAAAGCCCACGCCCGTCTTGGTGACCTGTCCCTCAAGAATGCTCTCGTATCCCGTGTGCCGGAACGCGCGCAGGTAGCGACTGCCTGCGTCGTTGAGCATATACTCGAGCGAGAGGTCGCTGATGAGGTTGTGTGAGAAATTCTGTTCGGCCGACGCTTCTGTACTGTACTCGCCACCGACAGCGATTTTAAATCGGTCGTTGAACAGATTTTTGGCCAGCCGGTAGCTGTAGCTGGTCTCGGTGCCACCGGTGCGTGTACCCTCATACTGGTTGATGCCGAACGAGATATCCAGGCCCGGCACTGCCTTTCCTGCCCAGGTGTTGAGTTGCGACTGCAAGAACTGCAGCAGTGCACCACTTGCCGATATGCTGCTCAGGTTGCCTAAAGCTCCGGCGGTGTTGCCAGAGTAGGTGCCATAGAGCAGCAGGTTGATGGCCGTCTGGCTGCGCTGCACCTCGCTCATGGACTGCAACTCGTTCTGCACGGTCATGTCGTTCTCAGCCTCGATGTCAAAGTCGAGCTTCATGTTGTTGAGCGTGCCTCCGAGCTTGGCCGTGACGATGAAATCGACCAGGCGGCCTTTTCCGTCTTCGCCGGTGACACTCGACCTGTCCTTCTCGGTGGCCGTGAGGTTGAGCTGCGGGTTGAGCATATCGCCACTCCACTGGATGGTGCTACCGCTGGCGATGTCGAAGTTTTTCTGCGAGACGATTGGCGGCGTGTATCGCACATTGCCGCTCTCGATGGTGTAAGTGCCATTGAGCCGGTCTTTTCCGGTGAAGTCGATGGAGTACTTAAGCTGACCACTGCCATCGACGGTTGCGCGATTCTTGCCATCTTCTGACAAGTACACTCCGATTTTTGCTCCCTGATTGACATTGATATTGGCCGTGACCGAGCTGGCTGCCTGGGCCGCCGCCGTCTTGATGATGGTCTCGTTGGCTGTCGAATCCTTCATGTTGATGAATGTGACCATGTTCTCGTCCACCTTGTTGCCCAGTTCGGTGACCTCTTCCTGCATGACGTAGGTGATGTTGCTTGTGGGCAGCAAGGTGACGTCGGCACGTGTTGTCGTGTTGCCCGCAGTGCTTCGCACCGAGCCGTCGATGTCGACAAACGCCTTACCAAAGACCTGACTCCATGGCTTCTGTTCGGTGCCGATGACCTGCACGTTGTCGCCGTGCATGCGCAGGTCGATGCCCATGTTGTCGAGATCACGTATGTCGACATTTCCGTTGATGGTCACCGGGCGGTCGTTCAAGCCATAGAGCCTGTAATCATTCATAGCGATGTAACTGTCGCTGATGTTGATACTGTCGTTGCTCAACCTCAGTTCGGCTCCATATCTCGGCAGGGTGACATAGGCCGAGTCGCCCACCACACTGCCATTCAGCACGGGCTTGTCGCTGGTGCCTCGCAGTGTCAGGTTGCCGTTGGCATAGCCACGCAAGTGCACCATGCCATCGCCTGGCAGGAACGGATCGGCCTTGTCGAGCGGGAATCGCTCCAACTTGATGGCCAGATTGAGGGGCGACTGCGCCGTACTGTCGTTGAGCGAGCCGTAGGCCAGGGCCACCTTGCCGCCATCGATGAGCATTTCTGCCCCCAGGTGCGTGCTAGCCGTTGCCGGATCGACGTTGAACCGTGTGTTGAGTGTCACATCGCCTTCGGGGTGTCCCTGATAGACAAAGTCCTTGATAGCAACAACTCCCTCTCCCTCGATATTCTTTCCGTCGAACGCCAGGTCCATGTCGGCATTGAGGTTGCCCTTTGTGTCCTTGAGCGAGGGCACGAGTTGCGTCCACTCCTCAATCTTGAGGTTGTCGATGTCGACCTTGATGTCCTCGGTGACTGCACCGGGTTGCCTATTGGTGACAAGTTTTACGCCACTGTCACCGCTACGCAGGTTGAGGTTGGCATCGAGCATGCGGCTCTGCAGGTCGTAGTTGACAAAGTTGTCGTCGTTGATGGTCCACTGCCGGTAACCGATGATGGGGTCGCTGGGGAAGAGGCGCGCATTGACGGCGGTGTCGGTGAGCGTGGCGTTGCACCCCAGCCGGTAGCCTGCCTCGTGCTTGATATTCTGCTGGCGCAGCATAAAGTCGACGGTGGAGCCTTTGATGCCTCCCTCGACGCTGACCTGCGCCATGTCGTCCCAAGTGCCACGTCGGTTGCCCATATGTGCTTTGAAAGCCAGATACTTGCCGTCGAGTTCGTTGGCATGCAGCGTAAGCGTGTCGATGTTTCGCTCGCCCATGGTTAGCCCTCGTGCCACTCCATCGAGATAGAAGGTCGAGTCGTTGGTCATGTCGAGTTTGACACTGCGGAAGTCGACTTCGTAGTTCTGCAGGTAGCGTTGCAGCACACCGTCGGTACCCAGGTCGACACTCATGTCGAACTTGGGCATGACCTGGCGCAGCGGGTCGATGTCGACACTGCGTTCCTGCCATTGCTTGCCGCCCACCTCGGCCACTCGCTTGAAGTCGTCGGCCAGCTGCTCGACATGCGTGGGACTGTCAAATCTTATGTGGCTATCCTCATTGTCCAGTGTGATGTGCGTGCCGCCTTGCGGGTCGCTCTGCAGTGTGGCGTTGGCGTTGTCGGCCACCAGATTCTCGCCCGCCAAGCGCCAGTTGAGTTCGTTGAGGTTGACGGCCGCGTCATACTCCTTTGTTTTCAGGTTGACATCGGCACTGACATTGAATCGCGTGCTGCCCTTGCAGTCGCCCTGGCCGTCATAGTACTTGAGTGCCTTGAGGTCGACGTTGTGTGCCGTACCCTGGGCATCGATGACATAGTGGTCACCATTGATGCGCGCCGTGACGTCGGCATCGAGCTGAAGGTCGGGATTGGTGGATGTAACGTGTCCGTCGGCCTGCCCGTTCTTTAGGGTGAGGTCGGCCCGCAGCCCTTTGAGCTCGTTTTTGCCCAGGCGCACGCCATCGAGGTCGACCTGCGCATTGACCGCCGTGTTGGGGTTGCCGAAGTCAAATCCCTTGCCGTTGGCACGCACGTGAGCTGTGAGACGGTCGGTGTCGCTTCGGGGCAGTATTGCCCTGACGGGGAAGTTGTTGAAGCGCGCATCGACGTCATACTCCTCGGTGCGAGTGTTGTATGACCCCTTAGCTGCCATGCTTCCGCCCTGAGTCCGCATCGTGGCGTCGGCACTGACGGTGCCTTGCCGATACTTGACCTTTCCCTTGAGGTCCATGGGCGGGAGGTTGACCTGCTGCTGCGTGGCCTTGTCCATGAGCGTGGGCTTGACCCAATTGATGTTGTCAAAGTGCCCGTCGATGTCCAGGTCGGCATCCATGCGCTCGGTGTCCATGGGGTTGACGATGCGCCCCGACACAGTAGCATGTGCATAGCGCGGCATGTCCAGGGTCAGGTTCTTCATATTGACCTGCTGTGCGTTGCCGCTAGCCGTACCCTTGATGGCGATGGGGTGTGACGAGGGGATGTCCTTGAGCGTCGGGGCCAGCGACGGCACAGCCTTGGCAACATCTTGCACGGCAATCTTGCTGTCGGTGGTGATGTTCATGAATCCATCGTTCTTGCCCTCCAGCATCTTCTGGTCGACGTGTCCGTCGAGGTTGATGTCGCTCATGGGTGTCTTGATGTGTATTTTGTCCACGTCGATGCCCAGATCATCGACCGTGACAGTGCCGCTGCCCTCGGTAATGTGCAGACCGCTGCGCTCCTTGGCCCGCAACTGCTTGACCGGCACGACAGTGTTGGTGCCCTGGTTATAGAAGTCGTTGACCTCGACATCCAAATCACTGACCTCGATATAGTTCATGTCCAGCCCATCGGTGCCCTTAGGCTTGGCATCGCGCTGGGCATACACGGCATGCCCTCCGGTGATGCGCAGACTGTCGGCCTTGACGGTCCAGGGTATTGAATCGGCAGGATTGGGCGGCAGGGTGTCGGGTGGGATGGGGTGCTCGCGGCTATACTCCTTGGCAAATTTCTCGCTGGGATAGACATACCGCACATCGGCGCTGTCGAGCTGCAGCGAACGGGCATCGACGGTTTTTCGGCCTGTGTCGACCACTCCCCCTTTCAGCACGGCATGGTCGATGTATGCTTCCATGTTGTCGATGGTTGGCAACATGTCCATCTTATAGTTCACATCGTCGAGGGTGAGTGTGTGGGCACGAATGTGCCAGGGTTCGGACTGTGTGGTGTCGGGCTCATGCACCACCTTGTGCGGCAGGTAGGACAGGGTGACGTCACCTCCTCGCAGCTTGCCGTCCACCACATTGACCTCGTTGTGGCTCAGGTCCACTCCTACCCCACGGAACTGTGCGTGCTGGACCCGCGTGTTGAGCACAAGCGACGAGTCCTCGGTGACCATGCGGTAGCGGCCATTGGTCAGTTGCGCGTCGTCGACCTCTACTCGCTTGTCGAGCAGGGGCTTGAACGCCACGTCGGCCGTGAGGTTCTCGGCCTGCAGCATGGTGTCGCGATTGCTGTCGATGATGAGCACATCGTCGACGCTGATGTCGAGCGGAAATTTGACCAGGATTCGCCCCACCGAGATGTCCATGCCGGTTTTCTCGCTGGCCCATCGGCAAGCGATGTCCTTGACCTTGTTCTGCACCCAGGGGATGTAGAGCGACAAGGGCAGCAACACGGCGATGCCGAGCAGTGCGCCCAGCAGCCAACTTGCTATTTTCCAGCCCCTATGCCGTTTTTTCTCTTCAGTCATTTAGCCAACAACATGCGCACACGCGCATAACAAAGGGCAAAAATACGAAGATTTTTCGGATTGCCGAACAAAAACAGCGAAAAAAGCGGTGCAAAACCGTTTTTTCCGCTGATACCAATACCATTCAACGCCCACATAAGGGTCCTCAATACTCCATGTCGAGTTCAAACTCGTCTTCACTGATGAGCACCAACTTGCCATTCTTCCACTCATAGAGGGAAGTCCAGCAGTGGTTGTCAATGCGGTATGTACCCACTATCTGGTTCTTGTCGGGATAGTATGTAGGATCCATGATTTCGTCGAATTTCTCAACCCTGACAAACTTGTGTTCGGCCTGATTCCAAACATAACCATCGTAGGTGAAACCGCCGAAACTGTTTGTCGGCCCCAGACAAATCATCAAGTCGGGTATACCGTCAAAGTTAATGTCATCCTCGCAAATATTGCCAAATCCACTCCAAGACACAGTGTCAAGTGGCTGTGTGAGACTCACTAGCGTGAACGAGTTTCCCATCTTGTCGGTGACAGTGGTGATGACACTGTCGGCCAGGGTCCAGCCCTCTTCTTCGTCGGTAGTAGCACAGACCTGAGTTTTGAAAGTGTAATCGCCACGTTCGGGCACATAGTTCTTGACCTTGCAGGTCGCTGTCGCAGCCATTAACACGGCCATGACAAATAAGATAATGAAATTCTTGTTCATAATTTTCAGTTTTTGAGTGGCAAATGTACAAATATTGTGCTAAATCAGCAAGAAAAGATTGCATTTTTGAAGATTTGGTTTGTTTTTTGCACAATTTGCATTCCCTTTGCGCACACAAAAGGCAAAATACGATGATTTTTCGGATTGCCGAACAAAAACAGCGAAAAAAGCGGCGCAGAACCGTTTTTTTCAGCTATTTTTGCTATTATCTAGCACTCATACGAGGGCCTTCATTCTTCAAAGTCGAGTTCAAAATCGTCCTCCTCAATGAGGACAAGTTCGCCGTTCTGCCACTCATAGCGGCTCGTCCAGTAGTGGTTGCCGATGCGGAAGGAGCCAAGAATCTGGTTATTTTCGGGTTGGAACACGGGATCCATGATTTTGTCAAATTCCTCGACACGCTTAAACTTGTGCTCGGCATTGTCCCAGACATAGCCGTCGTAGGTGAAACATCCGTAGCCGTTTGTCGGTCCCAGACAAATCATCAGGTCGGACGTGCCGTCAAAATTGATGTCGTCCTCGCGAATTTCGCCGAATCCTTTCCAGTAGATTGTGTCGAGCGGTTGTGTGGTACTCACCAGCGTAAATGAGTGGCCCATCTTGTCGGTGACGGTGGTGATGACGCTATCGGCGATAAAGCACTGACCGTCATCATCGGAAGTGGCACACACGCGGGCCTTGAAGGTGTAGTCGTCGCGCTCAGGCACATAATTCCGGGTCTGGCCCAATGACGTGGCAGCCATGACAATCAACATGGCCATTGCAATGAGATTTTTCTTGTTCATAGTTTCCAATATTTTTTTTGCAAATGTACAAATTCTGTGCCAAATGTGCAATAAAATGAGTGAAAATTTGGCTTTTTGTGTGGTTTGCACTACTTTTGTGGGCATGATTGTCAAACCCGAGGCGATGAAGCAAAAGAAAGAAAAGAGCGACAGGAAGGCCGGCCAAGCGCAGGGCAGAGGACTGTGGGAGCGGCTGAGCGACAATGCAGACTACTGCATGCGGCGCGTGTGGGCCGACCCGAGCAAGTCGTGGAAGGTGCGTGCGATCAAGGTCGTCAACCTCAGTGTGCGGTCGTTCATGGACCGTGACCTGCAGATGCGAGCTGGCTCGTTGACCTACAACACCGTGCTGGCACTGGTGCCGGCATTGGCCATGATCTTTGCCATCGCACGCGGCTTCGGGTTCCAGAACCTGCTGCAGGGGCAGTTGATGAACTATTTTCCTGCTCAGCGACAAGCCTTGTCACAGGCCTTGAGCTACGTCGAGAACTACCTCTCGCAGACCTCACAGGGAGCGTTCATCGGCATCGGTCTGGTGGTGCTGCTGTGGACCCTGCTCTCGCTGATGAACAATGTCGAGGACGCATTCAATGGGGTCTGGGGAATCACCAGGGGCAGGTCGATGGTGCGCAAGTTCACCGACTACACCGCGCTGATGCTGTTGCTGCCGGTGCTGATGGTGTGCACCACCGGCATCGAGGTGCTCATGAGCGACACTGTGCAGCAGGTGCTGGCCGACGACTTCCTGTCGCCGGTGGCGCGGATGGTGTTGAGATTTGTGCCGTGGCTCATCACGTGGCTGGTGTTTACGGCGGCCTTCGCCATCATCCCCAACACGCGCGTCAGCCTGTCCAGCGCGCTGTGGTCAGGACTGATGTGCTCGGTGGCCTTCCATCTGCTGCAATGGCTCTTTGTCACTGGCCAGGTCTATGTGTCGAAGTACAACGCCATCTACGGCAGCTTTGCCTTCCTGCCACTGCTGCTAGTGTGGTTGCAGCTCACATGGCTCATCACGCTGTCGGGTGTGGCCCTGACCTACGCCGGGCAGAACTACTACAACTTCGCCCACAGCGAGCAGGCGGCTGGCATCTCGGTGCGGTATGCCGACCAACTGGCACTGGGCATCCTGGCCATGGCCGCACAGCGGTTCTGCGAACGCAAGCCGCCACTGACAAGCAACGAACTGATGGCCGACATCGACCTGCCAAGCGTGCTGGCCGACAAGCTGCTGGACCGGTTGATTCGTGCGGGACTGCTCACGCCTGTCGGTGACAGTGACACACGAGCATTCGTGCCGGCCTATGATGTCGCTCAACTCACGGTCAGTGACGCACTGAATGCGTTGTCACAACTCGGCAATTCCGACTTTATCTCCGCTGCCGACACACGTTTCGCCAAGCTGCGGAAGCACTTGCGGCAGATGCGTGTCGCACAGCTGGAGCAAGGAGGCGACATGCTGGTGCGCGACCTGCTGTGACATGCACCGCAGCCCCCGCTGAAGCAATCGGGTAGGTCGGGGAGCGAGAGTTTTGGCTTTCGCTCCCTTTCCTCCCACACCCCCGTACGTGCCGTTCGGCATACGGCGGTTTGGCTTGTTTTCAGAGGTGTCTTTTCAGGCCACCTCCCATCGTTCTTGATTTCTGCTGCCGACTGATTGTACCTATCTCTATGGTGGTAGCATCATATACGTTTCTGCCAT
>JAFUVK010000195.1 GCA_017477555.1 Muribaculaceae bacterium | reverse complement strand
CTCGGGACCCTGAATGGCCAGCTGCGAGTAGTAGTCGCTCTGGTGGTCGACCTTGACGTCAAAGTTGGCGGCTTGCTCGTTGATCCAAGCCACGTCCTTGTCGATGTTGGCGGCGTTGATGACCAGGAACAGGTCGTTCTCGCCCATTTTGTACACCAGCAAATCATCCACGGTACCTCCGTCGGGATAGAGCATCATGCCATAGAACACCTTGCCCACCTCGGCACCGGCGATGTCGTTGGTGAAGATATAGTTGACAAATTTCTCGGCCTGTGGACCAGTGATGCGAACCTCGCCCATGTGCGACACGTCGAACACTCCCACGGCCTTGCGGACTGCGTTGTGCTCGGTCTCGATACCATTGTACTGGATGGGCATGTCATAGCCTGCGAACGGGCTCATCAGTGCGCCCAGGGCCACATGCTTGTCGTGGAGACAGGTGATTTTGATTTCGTCTGCCATAATTGTGATTTAGTCGGTTAAAAAGTTAATAAATTGATTTGTACTTAAATTCATAATAATCTGCCGCACATCCACATCGGCCAGTGCATTGGCCAGTGCATCGCGGGTGTATGCCACACCATGCAGCCGGTCGAGCAGTCCCCTGTCCAAGTCGCCCAGCAAGAAGTAGTCGCCGGCCAGGTTGATGGCGGTGATGCGGTTGCGGTTCAGCTCCAGACTGGCCGCAAGTTCACCCACGCCCTCGATGCGACCTTGCTTGACCAGGTTGCAGCGTGGGTTGTTGCCCAGGATAAACTCGGGCGTGAGATAGGTCTGCATGATTTGCTCTATCTCGACAATGTCACGCTCATCCAGCTCTATCTCGCCGTCGCACAATGTGCGGCGAACATGAGCCTTAAAGTCCTCCAGACCGATGTCGCTGTGCTGGCGGATGGTGGTGATGCGGCTCGCCACGCTCTGCACGCCCTTCGACTCCAGCTTACTCTTGCTCGGGGTGATGGCATGCGTGATGTGCGTCATGTCGGTGTCGTAGAGCATGGTGCCATGCACGATGCTGCGGCCCGGCAGGTGATAGAACGCGTTGCCGCTCACCTTCTGGCCGGCGATGAGGATGTCATTGCGGCCATTGTCGCTGGCGTCAAGGCCCAGCTGGCGCAGCATGGCCACCACGGCATGGGTGTAGCGTGAGTAGGTCAGCTCCACGTTGTCGCTGCGCGTGATGTAGCTGAACATGATGTTGCTCATGTCGGCAAACACACAGCCTCCACCGCTCTTGCGGCGATAGTACTCGATACCATGCTCGCGGCAGTAGTCCAGGTTCACCTCGTTAGCAATCAGCTGATTGCGGCCAAAGATGACCGTCGGCCGAACTTGCCACATGAAGAAGATGTCATCCTGCCCCATGATGCGGGCGGCGTATTCCTCCATTGCCAGATAGAATGGAAGAATCCGTGTCTCGTGGTGGGGCAAACTCAGGTACTTCATCTGCTTCTTCTAAAAATCTTACAAAAATACCACTTTTTCCCGACATACGACCAAACTTTTCACCACAATTTTTCAACAACACTCAAAATTCACTTTTTCATGATAGTGCTTTCCTACGGAAACCTCATCATTTCAATCTCCAAAACCCTTGTGACGTCGAAATAAATTTTGGGTTGAAGATAGTATTCGCTACTCTCTTCCAGTGTGAAAACGTCACAATTACCTATTAGAGCCTGGCTGGAGTACTTCCAGAGATTCAGATACACTCGCATGAAGTTGTACTCATCACTCACTTTGGTGACACAAAATGGGTGTTCTGCGCTGCCGTCACCGGTTATCGCTATGGTGTTGTAGATGCGAAATGTGAGGTTGAAGTAATGTTTAGCGTCTTGCTCGGTAACATCAGGCCATTTAAGTGGGTCTTTCGACATGGCCAGAAGCGCATTGCCTGCCATTCTGAGGGCGTCGAGATTAAGCGGATTGGTTTCCAGTATGTGTTTGGCACAAGTAAGACACTGTTCCATATCCTGGTTTTGGAAGTGTTGCCACATTTGGCGTACTTCTAGTTCTTCTTTGTCTTGGGTGAGATATGACTGACCATAGAAAGCTAATGCTCGTTCGGCATAAGTCAGGGCCGTGTCTAACTTTTCGGCCGACAATCGCGCAACTAAATCTTTGATATGTTGTGGGTCGGTTGTGGCTTCGTTCTTGATGCTGCCCCAGTCGATAGGCAAAAACTCGCGGGTATTTGCACAAATGGCAACAATCGCCATAAGTCCGATTAATATTATTCTTTTCATAGTCTCTAAATTATTAGCTTATTGGCCACAAAATTATGGTTTTATGGGGAATATAGCAAGTTAAATTTAATATTTTTTCGGACGAATGAAAAATAAGGGCCCGCGCATGGCGGACCCTTGATTTGTCATAAATTGGCAAATGCGCATTACTTTGTAGCAGTGCTGTCGGCGGACTGGGCCTCACCGGCCTCGGCGGCCACGCGGGCCTTGAAGGCCTCGCTCTCGGGCATCAGCCAACTGTCGAACCACTTGAAGAACTCACGCTGCCACAACACGCTGTTCTGCGGCTTCTGGCACCAGTGGTCCTCGTCGGGGAACAGCACCATGCGTGCGGGCAGGCCGCGCAGTTTGGCGGCATTGAAGGCCTGCATGGTCTGGGTGTAGACGATGCGGAAGTCGTTGTCGCCCGTGGTGCACATGATGGGGGTGTCCCAGTTCTGCACATAGTTGGCGGGGTTGCCCACGCTGTAGCTCTTCTGAGCCACGGCATTGCTCTTGTCCCAGTACGGGCCGCCCAAATCCCAGTTGACAAACCACAGTTCCTCGGTCTCGAGGTACTGGCCCATCAGGTTGAAGATACCGGCGTGTGCCAGGAAGGCGGCGAAGCGCTTCTGGTGGTTACCGGCCAGCCAATAGACCGAGAAGCCGCCATAGCTGGCGCCGGTGGCACCGATGTGCTCGCCGTCGATCCACGGCTCTTTCTTCATATAGTCGACCGCGCTCATGTAGTCCTTCATGTTCTGGCCTCCGTAGTCACCCGAAATCTGTGCGTTCCACTCGGTGCCGAAGCCCGGCAGGCCGCGGCGGTTGGGGGCAATCACGACATAGCCGTGGTTGGCCATAATGCGCAGGTTCCAGCGATAGCTCCAGAACTGGCTCACCGGCGACTGCGGACCGCCCTCGCAGAAGAGGATGGCGGGGTACTTCTTCGACTCGTCGAAGCCCGGGGGCAGTAGCACCCAGGTGGTCATCTGCTTGCCGTCGGTGGTGGGTACCATCACCTTGCGGCACTCTACCTTGGCCAGTTGGCCGAGCAACTCGTCGTTGACGTGACTCAACTGCTTGGGCTCCTCGCCGGCCTTGAAGGCAAACACCTCGTTGGGTTCGAGGTAGCTGTGGCGCAGGGTCACGAACTGGTCGCCGGCAAAGGCCAGACCATCGTAGTCATACTGTCCGGCGGCGATGGTGTCGATCTTCTGGGTGGCGACTTCCATCCTGAAGATGGGCATCGTGCCCTGGAACGGGCAGATGAAGTAGAGGTACTTCTCGTCGGGCGACCAGAACAGGGCATCGACGCTGTAGTCCCAGTTGGCGCTCAGGTCCACCTTGTTGCCGCCATTGGCATCCATCATGAAGATGCGGTTCTTGTCGGCCTCGTAGCCGTCATGCTCCATCGAGAGCCAAGCAATCTTGCCGCTCTTGCTCACCACGGGGTTGTTGTCATAGCCCATCATGCCTTCAGTCAGGTTCTCGGTCTTGCCGTCGGCCAGGGTGTAGCGGTAGAGGTCGCTGTTGGTCGAGATGGCATACTCCTTGCCCACCTTCTTGCGGCAAACGTAGATCACGCTCTTCGAGTCGGGCATCCAGGCCAGTTGCTCCACGCCGCCCCACGGGCGCATGGGCGACTCAAACTGCGTGCCCTCGAGCATGTCCTTCAGGTCGCTCACCTTCGAACCGTCAAATGTGCCGACAAAGGGGTGGGGGATTTCGGTCACCCACTCGTTCCAGTGCTTATACATCAGGTCGTCGATGATGCGGGCCTTGGTCTTGTCCAGGTCGGGATGATGGTCCTGGGCGGTCTTGCCATACTTCACCGTGGAGATGAGCACCACGCTCTTCTCGTCGGGCGAGAGGACGAAGCCCTCGATGCCGTTCTCCATGTCGCTGACGCACTTGCGGCCACCGCCGTCGGCATCCATCACCCACATCTGGGGGACTGCGCCCTCCTTGTCATCCTTGTAGACAAAGGCAATCTTGTTGCCGCCATCCATCCACACGGCATTCGACTCGCTGTTGGCGGTCTTGGTCAGCTGCTTGGCGTTCTGGCCGTCGATGTCCATCACCCACAGCTCGCGGTTGCTCTTGTTCTCCTCAACGCTCACATAGCTGATGCCATACAGGATTTTCTTGCCGTCGGGCGACACCTGCGCGTCGCTCACGCGGCCGAAGGCGTTCAGCACCTCGGGGGTGAACTGGCCGTTCTCGACCGTCACTTGCGGCTTCTCAATAAGCTTGCTCGAGCCAGAGCCGCCCTGCTCGCCGCAGCCGGCGCCCAGCAGAGCCACGGTTGCTAACATAGTCGTAACTTGTGCTAATTTCATAAAGGTTTATTTTGTTAGTTAATTAATTGTCAAGCATTCAGCCATAGTCATCACAGCCGTCATTTTTATGACGGCCACCAATTAACCAACAAAATTACACCTATTTTCTCACACACACAAATTTTGCCCCGATTTTCGAGAAAAAATCGGGGCAAAAAGCAGAAAACAAATGGACTTATGTCTCACTTTACTCAAGTTTCTGAAGGAGTTAAGGGAGTTAAGACGAATGCTCTTGTTGCGGGCTGGAGCATATTGCCTCAACAGTGTAACGTCTTAACTCCCTTAACTCCCTTAACTCCTTAACTCCTTAACTACTTTAAATAACGTATTGCCTCGTCCAGCAGTCCTTTGACAAACTCGTCCTTCGTGAGTTTCTGCAACTCCTTGATGCTCTTGCGGCACAGGTTCAGCTCGCCGTCGGTCAGGCCGGCATTTTGTTTCTTCTTGCACAGTTTCAAGATCGACGTGGCGTAGGACGCGGCCGAACTGCTCTCGCGTGCGGCAGCGCGCTTGAACGCATTGCGGTAGTGGTTGAACGACGTGAGCCACTCCACATCGTTCGATACGCTCTTATTGTCGTTGCCCGACAACACGTTGGCATCGATGTCACCAAGGTCACCAATCACTTCCAGCACTCTCATACCGGTGGCCTTGCCCAGTTGCTCGCCCAGCTCACCCATTGCGCTTTCCAGGCTGTCGGGGAGCAGGTCTTTCAGCTCCACAAGCAGTGAGTCGGTGGCGGCTTTAATCGCTTGCGTCGACCTGATGTTCTTAGGCAAACTGTCCAAATCTTCAGTGCTCCACTCCTTGTCGCCTATGCGCAACACGTAGGGTTTGCGGCTTTTGCTGGGCTTGGGGGCATAGGTCTTGAGGGCGCGGCCTGTGAGGTTGCCGTCACCGTCATCTTTCCATTCCAGCGCATAGCAGTAACGCATGCTGCCACTCTCGTCAGTAGGGTCCATCACGTTGAGCAGTATATAATTGAGGTCTTTGCTCTCGCCGATGACCTCGCTGTTGCTCGCATCGTAGTAGATGGCGTAGCGCTGACGGGTGTCGCCCGCCTTGTGATACACATAGCTGTAAGCCTCGCCGCTGTCGGTTTTGAAAGCCTCAATCAGGTCATTGACTTTGCTCTGCGATGACCAGTCGGTTGTCTTGAACTGACAAATCTCTAGCAGGCCGTTGCATTTGCCGTTTTTGTCCGTACTGTTGCTGTTGCGCTGTCCATTGATGCAACCGCTTTGTTTCAGTGACTCGTAGGCGCGCTTGACGTTTGTCTGTGCCGACAACGTGGCGACCATTGCCACCATCATTGCCATCATGATCATCTTCTTCATTTTGTTATATGAATTATAAATTAAGAATTGAATTTACTGGCATGGCAGAGAGGTGTAGTGCCAGCCACTTTGTTGGGCTATGTGCTGACGGCGCAGTTCGTGCAACTCCTGCTCCAGCTCCAGCTGTTCGGCCAGATACTCGCTCTCGGCCAGTTCCAGGTCACCTGCCGTGCGCGTCACCTCCACGCTGTCTTGCTGGGTGAGCTTGGCGGGTTTTGAATTTTTCGTTGTTCGCACTCGTGCTTTGGGATTGGCTATTGCGGTTGGATTGGCTTGTCGGATTTCGGCAAGTCTTTCGGCCTTGTCGGCAACTTTTTCCACCGCAGTGTCGGGTTGCGCTTGCGCGGTGACCGGTGGTTGGGGCATAGTCGGGGTGGGGCGAGGGTGCTGCAGCGTAAGCCCTATGGCCAACAATGCGGCCACTGCGGCAGCCGCAGCCCAGTGCCACCAGGCGATACGGCGGCGTGGTGGGGTCGGTTGAACCCATGGCATCCCGGCATCAAAGGCAGCGAACATCTGCTGGTAGGGCCGCAGTGTGTCGTCCACCTCATGGGTGCGCAGCCAGTCACCCAGTTCGCGCTCCTCGTCTAGGGTCGTCTCGCCTTGCATAAACCGCTTCAGCAGGTCCTCAATATGTAATCTTTCATCTATCATCTCTATAACAGTAGAAAAGCTTTTACCTCGGTCAGCTTTGCCACGGCCACGCCGAGGCCTTGTACGTCATTCGTCATGCAATCTGCACTGCTCCAGCAACCATTTCCTGGCCCTCGACAGCAGCACCTTGGCCGAGCTGGACGTGATACCCAGTAGCGAGGCTATCTCCTCGTAGCTGCGGTGCTCCACCTGTCGCATCACCAGTACAGTGTGCTGGCGGGGCGGCAACTGCGACAACCGCTGACTGAGCCACCGCTCTTCCTCGCGACTGATAATGTCACTGTCGGCCATCTTGTCGGCGATTGACAGGTGGTTGTGGGCATCGTCTAGTCTGACGGTGCGACGATTGCGGTGCAGGTCGATGGTCAGGTTGCGTGCCACGACCACTGCCAGCGACTCGACCGAGCGGTAACGCTCCAGCTCGTGACGCATGGCCCAGAGCTTGAGCAGCGTATCTTGAGCGATGTCCTCGGCCTCGTCGGCTGTGACCCCGAAAGCCACTCCCGTCTCATAGGCCCGCTGTCGCCAGTGATGTGCCATTCGCTCAAATTCGCTCTGCTCCATTCAGTTCTCGCTTTTGTCAATAAAACGGGAAACATCACCAAAAGTAAACAGCCATTAACAAACTTTAATAAAGAATTTCTTACAAGTTGCCTGGTTAAATCCAAAAAAAAATGAAAACTGAATGAGGTGCCAAATGTTTTGCTTAATTTTGCGAAATAATTAAGGAACAATCATGAGAGTAAAGCAACGACTGGAGCATTATCGACAATGGCAGCGTGAGCCATTCAGCTACACACGTGACTGTGCTACCCACAAGTGCAATAACTGTGGCGAGGAGTTTCAGGGCAACTATTGTCCCATATGCTCGCAACGTGCCCGACTGGGACGCATCACCTGGAAGAGTGTGTGGCTGGGATTTATGGAACTGTGGGGAATGCACACGCGCTCCATGCCTTACTCGCTGTTGCAGCTGCTGCTCAGGCCGGGCTACTTTATCGGCGACTACATCACCGGGCGCCGTCAGGTGAGTTTCCCGCCCATAAAGATGTTGATGATTATGGGGCTGCTGGTGATCGTCGTCAACAATCTGATTGATTCAGAGGCCGCTCAGCAGGCGGAGCAGGTTACGTTTGACGCTGATCTGGGCGACAGGGTGAAACTCATCGTCGAGAGTTTCATCTCATGGCTCGAAAAGCATAACGATTGGGCGATATTGATGTTGCTTTCATTCCTCATTTGGCCCACGTGGTCGCTTTTCCGCATCTCTCCCCGATGCGACCACCACACTCTGCCCGAGGGATTTTTCATCCAAGTGTTTAACAGTGTGCACTTGCTCATGCTGGTGCTGGTGTACAACATGATTGCCGCCGTCTTGCCATTCATCAAAAGTGAGATAGGGGGAAATGTCTATATGGCAATCATCATCGTTCAGCTTTATCGCACCTATAAGCAACTGTTCGGGCATAGCCATTGGGGCACCGTGTGGCGAATGGTGGTGGCGACGACTGTGGCGATGCTGCTGATGCTTGCTTTCCTTTTCTCTTTTGTGTGTATTTTAGTGGCCATAATGCCCGATAGTCCTAAGGGATATGCGTATGTGATTGGAATAGTGGCCTTTCCATTGCCATTCCTGGTGGCCATCCTTATAATGCTGGCGGGAAGCAATGCCTGCATCAAGCGCCAAATCAAGAAAGACGCAAAAAAGCAACAGCAACTGGCCGAACAGGAACAGGCCGTGAGCCAAGAGACTGAAGCACTGGAATAGTTGCCTGGTTGCGACAAGCCGGCCAACCTTATGTTGCGCTGACTGGTCTGCTGTAACGATGGTTGTTGAGTGGTTAGTTTTTCCTTCGACGACTTGGTCCGTTCTTTCGCCTTTTGGGGGCGACTGAATGGGCTGGCGTGCTGGGTTGGGTGCCTGAATGGGGACTCTGATAGAGCATGGCCAGCAGGTCGGGGCGGTGCAGATGCCGCAGGGCTGCCTGGATGGCGGGTCGCTGCTCCTTGTCGTACCAGAAGAAGTAGCGCCGCTGGGCTAGCTTGTCATCCTTGCTGTGTGCGCAGTAGACGGGCTGCAGCGTGTAGGGGTGCAAGCCGGTAAAGAAAGCCTCGGTCGACACGGTCATCGGTGTGGGTGTGAAGTCCTGCACTTGCTCTAGATGGAAGTTAAGTTCCTTGGTGATTGCGGCAAGTTCGGCCATGTCCACCTCGTGGCAACCGGGGTGCGACGAGATAAAGTAAGGGATGAGCTGCTGATTGAGGTGATACTTGGCGTTGACGCGGTCAAACAGCGCCTTGAACTGGCGAAACAGGTCGAACGATGGCTTGCGCATCACCTGCAGCACGGCATCGCTGGTGTGCTCGGGTGCCACCTTCAGACGGCCAGAGACGTGGTAGCGGATTAGCTCTTCGTTGAATTGGGCATTTACCTTGTCAATATGTGGGTCACCGGTGCGGTGCATCGACAGGTCGTAACGCACACCGCTGCCGATGAACGATTTTTTGACCTCGGGCAGCGCATCCACGCTGTGGTAGATGTCGAGCAGCGCGCTGTGGTCGGTGTTAAGGTTGCTACAGGGCTTGGGATGCAGGCACGACGGGCGTGCGCAGCGCTGGCATCGTTCCAGGTCGCGTCCGTGCATGCCATACATGTTGGCGCTGGGGCCGCCCAGGTCGCTGATGTAGCCCTTGAAGTCGGCCATCTGTGTCACCTGGCGCACCTCGCGCATGATCGACTGCTTGCTGCGCGAAGCAATAAACTTGCCCTGGTGGGCGCTGATGGTGCAGAAGGCGCAGCCACCGAAGCACCCGCGATGCATGTTCACCGAGTGCCGGATCATCTCATAGGCAGGTATGCGCTTGCCCAGATAGCGAGGGTGGGGCAGACGGGTATAGGGCAGGTCGAACGATGCGTCAATCTCTTGGGTGGTCATGGGTGGGTTGGTGCGATTCACTTTGATGGCCCACTGTCCGGTGGCTTGCCACAGGTTGTGCCCGTGCCACAGGTTGCTCTCGACCTCGATGGTGCGGAAGTTCTCGGCCTGTGCGCGCATCGAACGCTGGCATTGCTCGAATGGGTGTAGCAGAACGTCGGTGTCAGTGCCCTCGGTGGGCAGCTCGGCCAGCGGACGGCGAACCACGGTTTGTGGAATGTCGACAAGTTGCTCCATGCAGCCGCCGTTGTTTAGTGCCTCGGCGATGGCCAAGATGGGTTTCTCGCCCATGCCGTACACGAGCATGTCGGCCGGACTGTCGATGAGAATCGAGGGGCGCAGGCGATCCTGCCAGTAGTCGTAGTGTGCCAGACGGCGAAGCGAGGCCTCAATGCCGCCGACCACCACGGGTACGTCGGGCCAGCACTTCTTCAGGGCCTCGGCATAGACGATGGTGGGGTAGTCGGGACGAGCACCGGCGCGACCGTCGGGGGTGTAGGCATCATCGCTGCGCCGGCGCCGGTTGGCTGTGTAGTGGTTCACCATCGAGTCCATCGCCCCGGCGTGTACGCCGAAGAACAGGCGGGGATGGCCCAGCTTCTTGAAGTCACGCAAGTCGTCACGCCAGTTGGGCTGCGGCACGATGGCCACGCGGTAGCCGTGTGCCTCTAGCACGCGGCCGATAACCGCTGCACCCATCGACGGATGGTCGATGTAGGCATCGCCGGTCAGCAGAATCACGTCGGCCTGTTCCCAGCCCAAGTGATCCATCTCCTTGCGTGTGGTGGGCAACCACTGTCCTTCAATCCTTGCCATGTACTACCCTTCCAGCTTCTTTTGCAGTTTGAGGATTTCGTCGCGATACTGGGCGGCCTCGAGGAAGTCCATGCGTCGTGCGGCGGCAATCATCTGCGTCTTCAGGTGGTCGATGGCGCGCTCGATGTCGCCCTTGCCCATATAGGCCACGATTGGGTCGGCGGCCACACCGGCGGTCGAATCGAACTCTGCGGCCAGTTGCTTCTGCAGGTCCTTGGTGTCGATGACGTTGCTTTCGTACTTGCGGGCATGGGTCTGCTTGTCCTCGCTGCGTGTCATGTCGGTGTCCACGCCGATGATGGCGTTGCGTGCCTTTACGATGGCCTGCGGCGTGATGCCGTGCTCCTCGTTGTACTTGAGTTGCAGGGTGCGGCGGCGCTCGGTCTCGTCGATGGTCTGCTGCATCGAGTGGGTGATGGTATCGGCATACATGATGACCAGGCCGTTGAGATTGCGGGCGGCACGGCCTGCCGTCTGTGTGAGCGAACGGCGGCTGCGCAGGAAGCCCTCCTTGTCGGCGTCGAGGATGGCCACAAGCGATACCTCGGGCAGGTCAAGGCCCTCGCGCAACAGGTTCACACCCACCAGCACATCGATGGCACCGGCGCGCAGGTCGTCGAGAATCTGGATGCGGTCCATGGTCTCGACATCGCTATGCATATAGGCTGTGCGGATGTCATATTTCGACAAGTAGTCGCTCAATTCTTCGGCCATACGCTTGGTGAGTGTAGTGACCAATGTGCGCTCGCCATGTTCGACGCGCAGCTGTATCTCCTCGAGCAGGTCGTCGACCTGACCGCGTGAGGGGCGCACGATGATCTTGGGGTCGAGCAGACCCGTGGGGCGGATAATCTGCTCGGTCACCACACCCTCGCATTTCTCCAGCTCGTAGTCGGCCGGTGTCGCGCTCACATAGATGGTCTGGTGGGTCATCTCCTCAAACTCCTCAAAGCGCAGCGGGCGGTTGTCGAGCGCGGCCTCGAGGCGGAAGCCGTAGTGTACCAGGTTGGTCTTGCGCGACTGGTCACCGCCATACATCGCTCGGATCTGCGGCACGGTCACGTGGCTCTCATCGATGATGGTGAGGAAGTCGTCGGGGAAGTAGTCCAGCAGGCAGAAGGGGCGCATGCCGGGCTGGCGGCCGTCGAAGTAGCGCGAGTAGTTCTCAATACCCGAGCAGTAGCCCACTTCGCGGATCATCTCCAGGTCGTAGGTCACGCGCTCATAGAGGCGTTTGGCCTCGACGGGGCGGCCCTCGCGGCGGAATGCTTCGACCTGTGTGCCCAGGTCCACGTCAATCTTGCCCAGTGCCTGCGCCAGGCGCTCCTTAGTGGGCACGAAGATGTTGGCTGGGAAGATGCGGAACGACTCGACGCTCTCGCGAGGCAACTGCGTCAGTGGGTCGAGCAGCTGCATCGACTCAATTTCGTTGCCCCAGAAGATGACGCGTAGCATGATATCCTCGTCGCTCAGGTAGACATCGACCGTGTCGCCCTTGACGCGGAAGTTGCCCATCTTCATGTCAATCTCATTGCGCGAGTAGAGCGCGTCGACCAGCTGTCGCAAGAACACGTCGCGGCCCAGTGCGTCGCCTACACTCAGCGTCATGGCATGTGCGGCGATGTCCTCGGGGTTGCCCATGCCGTAGAGGCACGACACACTCGACACCACCACGATGTCGCGCCGACCGCTCAGCAGGGCGGTCACCGTGGCCAGACGCAGTCGCTCAATCTCCTCGTTGATGGCCAGGTCTTTCTCGATATACTTGTCGGTGGCGGGGATATAGGCCTCGGGCTGGTAGTAGTCATAGTAGCTGACGAAGTAGTGCACCGAGTTCTCGGGGAAGAAGCTCTTGAACTCACTGTAGAGCTGCGCCGCCAGTGTCTTGTTGTGCGATAGCACCAGCGTGGGGCGGCCGGTGCGCTCAATGACATTGGCCATCGTGAACGTTTTGCCCGAGCCGGTCACGCCCAGCAGGGTCTGGAACTCGGTGCCGGACAGCACACCGTCGGCCAACTCGCTGATGGCCTGCGGCTGGTCGCCCGTGGGGGCATATTGTGAATGCAGTTTAAATTCCATGGGTTGTTTGCAATAATCCTGCAAAGTTACTCAATCTTTTCCACACCACCAAAAACAACCTCTCCCATCGGTCGTGGTGGAAGTAACGGCACAGCCCGACCGCCCCGCCCGCAGTCCGCAGCTTCATGATGGCTGCGCCTTGGTTCCTTGTGCCGCGCCTCACCTCTCATCGCTCATCGTCAGCCCCTTGGTCTCCCTAGGCATCCCTTGGTCTCCCTTTGTCGCGACTCCCGTCGCGACCACAACCTAATAGAATATCATCGTCTTGCTTGAAGGATGTCTAAGATACGTTTACTATCATTTGATTGCATTCAATAAAATTTAGCTACTTATGGACGGTTTGTAATTGTGCTAAATCTCATGACCGGTGTAGAGCTGGTAGTACTTGCCACGCAGCGACAACAGTTCGTCGTGGGTGCCGCTCTCGATGATACGCCCCTTCTCGAGCACGATGATGCAGTCGGCGTTGCGCACAGTGCTCAGGCGGTGGGCGATGACAAAGGTGGTGCGCCCACGCATGAGCGAGTCCATGCCTCGCTGCACCAGCCGCTCGGTGTGGGTATCAATACTCGATGTGGCTTCGTCCAGGATGAGCACAGGTGGGTCGGCCACAGCGGCGCGCGCGATGGCTAGTAGCTGTCGCTCGCCTTGGCTCAGGTTGCCACCATCGCCGGTGAGCACGGTGTGGTAGCCGTCGGCCAGGCGGCGGATAAAGCCGTCGGCGCCCACCAGCTTGGCGGCTTCGATGCAGTCCTGGTCGGTGGCGCGGAGGTTGCCATAGCGGATGTTGTCGAGCACCGAGCCGGTGAACAGGTGGGTCTCCTGCAGCACCATGCCGAGCGACCGGCGCAGGTGGGGCTTACTGATGTCGGTAATGTTGATGCCGTCGTAGGTGATGTGACCGTCCTGGATGTCATAGAAGCGGTTGATAAGGTTGGTGATGGTGGTCTTGCCGGCACCCGTGCCGCCCACAAAGGCTATCTTCTGGTCGGGCATGGCGTTGATGATGATGTCGAACAGCACCTGCTTGGCGGGTGTGTAGCCGAAGTCTACCCGATCCATCTGCACGCCGCCCTCCACCTTGACAAACCGTGGCTTGCCGCCGTCGGCGGCTGGCACGCACCAGGCCCACATGTCGGTGCGGTGAGGCACGGGGATGAGTGTGCCGCCTTTGGACTCCATGGCGTTAACCAGCGTCACTTTGCCCTGGTCGGACTCGGGTTGCTCGTCAAGCAGGCGGAACACGCGCTCGGCACCCACGCTGGCGTTGAGCACACTGTTAATCTGCTGGCTAACCTGCGCGATGGGTCGCGCAAAGCTCTTGTTCAGCGTCAGGAAGGCCACCAGCGTGCCCAGCGTGAGCGACACTTGGCCGCCGAGGATGAGCGTGGCCCCTACCACGCCGATGAGCACATAGCTCAAGTGGCCCAGGTTGCCGTTGACGGGCATCACGATGTTGGCGATGCGGTTGGCGTTGTAGGTGCTGTCGCGCAGCTGCTCATTGATGCGCTCAAACTCCTCGATGGCCTGCTGCTCGTGGCAGAACACCTTGACCACCCGCTGTCCGGTCATCATCTCCTCGATGTAGCCGTTGACATCGGCCAGCCGCTGCTGCTGCACCTTGAAGTGGCGGCGCGACCGCTTGCCCAGCGCCGTGGTGACCCATGCCATGAGCAGGGCCATGGCCAGCGACACCAGCGTCAGCGGCACGCTCAGGACCACCATGCTGGCCAGCGTGATGCCGATGGTGATGAGCGAGTTGAGTGCCTGCGGCAGACTCTGGTTGATCATCTGGCGCAGGGTGTCGACGTCGTTGGTGTAGGTCGACATCACCTCGCCGTGTGAGTGGGTGTCGAAGTAGCTGATGGGCAGCTGTTCCATGCGGCTGAACATATCGGTGCGCAGGCGCAGCATGGTGCCCTGTGTGACGTTGATCATCAGGCGGTTGTGGGTATAGGAGCAGATGACACCCACCACCAGTACGGCAGCCAGCTTGAACAGCGTCTGCGCCAGTGGGGCAAAGTCGGGATGGGCAGTCTGCGTCATCGGCACGATGTAGTCGTCGATGAGCGTACGCGTGAACAGTGTCGAGGCCAGCGTGGTGACTGCGGTGACTATGATGCACACCGCCACGGTCAGCAGCGAGAACTTGTAGTGGCGCATCACCAGGCGCACCAGGCGCATGAGGATGTCACGCTTTTTGCCTTGGGTCTCGCCCAGGGGTATCTGTTGTTGTCTCATTCCAGGCATTCTCATTGTGCGTCCTCCTCCTTTCTGCCCTGTGGGGCATCAAAGTCGCCGCCGTCCTCGTCCTGGATGGCGCAGATCTCTTGATAAATGGCATTTGTCTTCAACAGGTTGTCGTGGGTGTCCCAGCCGCTGATGCGGCCGTTGTCCAGCACCAGGATACGGTCACAGTCCTTGAGGCTGCTGATGCGCTGGGCGATGATGATGCGTGTCATCTGTGGCACATCGTCGCGCAGCTGTTGTCTGATTTTGGCATCTGTAGCGTTGTCACAGGCGCTGGTCGAGTCGTCCAAGATGAGCACCTGTGGCCGCTTGAGCAGCGCGCGGGCGATGCACAGGCGCTGGCGCTGGCCGCCGCTGACGTTGGTGCCTCCTTGTTCGATGCGGGTGTCATAGCCATCAGGCATCTGTTCGATGAACTCGTCGGCGCAGGCGATGCGGCATGCCTGGCGGCACTCGTCCAGGGGGGCATCGGCGCGGCCCCAGCGCAGGTTGTCGAGGATGGTGCCGCTGAACAGCACATTCTTTTGCAGCACCACCGACACGCTGTTGCGCAGGGCGTCGAGGTCGAGTGTGCGCACGTCCTTGCCGCCCACCATCACATTGCCGCGCGTGGCGTCATACAGGCGGCTGATGAGGTTGATCAGGCTCGACTTGCCGCTGCCTGTGCCGCCTATCACGCCGATGGTCTGGCCGCTAGCGATGTGCAGGTCGATGTCATGCAGTGCATACTCGCCGCTGCCGCCCTTGTAGGCGAAGCTCACATGGTTGAAATCGATGCTACCGTCAGGCACCACCGTGTCGGCATTGTCGGGATTAACGATGTCGGGTACCTCGTTGATTACTTCGGCCACACGCTTGCCGCTGGCGGCGCTCATGGTCAGCTGCACAAAAATCATGCTCAGCATCATCAGCGACATGAAGATGCTCATCACATAGGTGAACAGTGAAGTCAACTGGCCGGTGGTGAGTTGTCCGCCCACGACAAGTTGTGCGCCAAACCAGCTGATGGTGATGATGCACCCATACACCACCAGGTTCATTACGGGGTGGGTGATGGCCATCAGGCTCTCGGCCTTGACATAGAGCTGGTAGAGGCCGCGTGCGGCAAGTTCGAATTTCTGGTTTTCGTAATCCTCGCGCACAAATGCCTTGACCACTCGGATGGCGCTAACGTTCTCTTGCACGGCGTTGTTCATCACGTCATATTGCTGGAACACCCGAGCGAAGGTCACGCTCACACGACGGATGACCAGCGTGAGCACCACGGCCAGCACCACGGCCGCGATGATAAAAATCAGGCTCATCTGTCCACTGATGACAAAGCACATCACGATGCTCGATAGCATCGAGAAGGGCGCGCGGATGCTGGTGCGAAGCAACATCTGGAAGGCGTTCTGAAGGTTCGACACATCGGTGGTCATGCGCGTCACCAGGCCCGACGTGGAGTACTTGTCGATGTCGCTGAACGCGAAACGCTGGATGTTGCGGTACATGGCGCGGCGCAGGTTGGCGGCAAAGCCCGTCGAAGCCTTGGCCACAAACCGCCCCGCCAGGATGCCCATCAGCAGGCTCAGGAATGCCATTACAAGCATCAGGCCGCCATAGCGGTACACGCCGGCAAGGTTGCCGGCGTTGATGCCACGGTCGATGAGCCACGACGTGACGTAAGGGATGAGCACGTCGAGCAACACCTCCAGCAAAATGAAGATGGGTGTCAGTATCGCAGCCGTGCGATATTGCCCGATTTGTCGTAGTAGTGTTTTAAGCATCTCAGTTTCTTTTTTTATTTGGTGGGGGCCAAGGCGTGGCCTTGACACGGCGGACCGTGGGGGGCTGAAAATCGCCACAAATTTACGAAAAAAATGCTGAATGCTTTAAACAAACCGCCTGAAATTTTGTCAACATAAAAAAAAGCAGTATGTTTGCAAAAAAAAATGATTTTTGCCTATGCCAAAGATATTTGAGTATTTTGGATTTATTTTCTATTTTTACTCCAATGAGCATGAGCCCGTCCATGTCCACGTCTTGCATGACAGCCACGAGAGTATCTTTGAGATAATCATGCTTGACGGCAAGCTGTCCGAAATCCGGATACGGGAAAAGGCAGGTGCTGAGCCACTCACAGAAAGAGACAAACGGACGGCAACCGCTTTTGTGCAGAAGTACCATAGGAATATTATTGACAAGTGGATTCGCTTCTTTGTTTATAGGCAAAGAGTGAGAAATACATCAATAAAGAAGAAATTATGATAGCCCCACAAGTGATCAAGGCTGAAAACCTTGGAAATCTCAGAGTAATGTTGACATTCAGCGACAACACGACTCAGACAATCGATGTCGGAGACTTCATCCGCCGGCATCCACATCCTCAATACAACAAGTATCTGAAGCCCAAATTTTTCGACCAGTTCACATTAGAGAATGGCAATATTGTTTGGGGGAAAAACTGGGATTTGATGTTCCCTGTGGAGCAGTTGTATGCCGGAACTCTGACGATGTAACCAACATGAAAATGAAGCTAACATCACTCCTAGAAGCCGCTTGTCTGCTGGCGACAACCGCAGCGATGGCGCAAGAAATAGAATATACCGGGGTGAGAATTTTCGACCCAAGTGTACACTCGGTGCAGGTGGCACCACAGAGCAACCCCTACCTGCCGCCAGTCATTGTCATGGGCAGCGACGACCGCATCAATGTGTCGTTCGATGTCATTGATTATGACGTGCATTATCTGCGTTACAGCGTCTATCACTGTGATGCGCAGTGGCGGCCGTCGCAGCTGGTCGAGAGTGAGTGGGTGAGTGGATTCAACCAGGCCGACATCACCGACTATGCACAAAGTCAGGCGACGTTTGTGCAATACTACAACTATGCCTTCTCGTTGCCCAACGATGACATGCAGTTGCTCATCAGCGGCAACTACCTGCTGCGTGTCTACGAGCAGGACGACCCCGACAAGGTGCTGTTCCAGACACGGTTCAGCCTGTGCGAAAACAGGGTAGGGGTACAGGCTGAAGTCACATCGCGCACCGACTTTGATTACAACGACGCGCACCAGCAACTAGGCATCACTCTTAACTACAAGCCCGGAACCATCATGGACCCTTATGGTGAACTTACCACGGTTGTCACCCAGAACACACGCACAGACAACGAGGTGGTGCTGCGGCAGCCTATGAGTGTGGGCGTGGGCACAGTCACCTACGACCACATGCCACAGCTCATCTTCAAGGCAGGAAACGAGTACAGGCGCTTTGAGACCGTGTTTGAGCACTCGCTGAACATGGGTGTACAGGCCATTGAATACTTTGAGCCATACCTGCACGCCACACTCTATCGCGACGAGCCACGCATCGGCCGTGAGTATGTCTACGACCAGACTCAGCACGGACGCTTCACCATACGCAATGGCGAGGCCGACGACAACGCCACCGAGGCCGACTACATGGTCACGCACTTCACTCTCGACACCGAGGGCGAGCGACTCACTGGAGGAAACATATTTCTCGAGGGGGAATTTGCGCACGGACTGCCGGCGCAGCAGATGCTCATGCAGTGGAACCCCACGATGCAGTGCTATGCCTGCGACTTGCTGCTCAAGCAAGGGGCCTACAACTACCAGTACCTGTGGGTGCCCGACGGCACTACGGTGGGGCGTACCGACTTCATCGACGGCGACAAGTACCAGACCGTCAACAATTACTACATCCGCGTCTACGACCGTCCGTCGGGAGCGCGCTATGACCGCCTGGTGGGCTTTGGTGTCACTCGCTCTGGAATCTAGTTAATCAAGAAGCGAGAATCAAGAATCAAGAAGCGAGAATCAAGAAGCGAGCAGGAAGAAGGATTGCTCACGGTCAGCTATGCCGCGACTCAGGTCGCGGATTTCTTGCGCATCCTGATGGCACCGACATAGGCGAGCAGTACAACGTTCATCAGCAAGGCATAGATGATGGCGGGAGTGGCGATGACCGGGTTGTCGAAGATAAAGGGGCTGGAGGCGATGGCGATGGCTTGGGCGGCGTTCTGCATGCCCACCTCGATGACGATGGTGCGGCGTACCTGTCCGGAGAGCCTTGCCATGCGCGACAACAATGCCGCCACGCCGATGGCCAGCAATATCAGTGCTAGCACACACGAGCCGAGTTGTCCGAAATTGTCAATTATTGTGACTTTGTGCTGGACAAAGAAGATACCCGCCAGCAACATCAAGGCCGGAAACGCAATCTTGCCCAGTACGCGGGCCATGGAGGAGGCGGCCGTGGGCCAACGGTGTTTGACGACCACGCCCAGTGCGATAGGCACTGCCATGAGTACAATGTTCTGTACCAGCAGGTTGCCTACAGGCAAATGTACTGCACCAACAGCTGCGGCACCACTTTCTGCTACTGCCCATGCCAGGATGACCGGCACGGTCACCAGCGTGATGATGCTGCTCAATGCCGTCAGCGTCACCGACAACGCCACATCGCCACCGGCAAGCATCGAGAACACGTTACTCGAACTCCCGCCCGGGCAGCAGGCAATCAGCACCATGCCCACAAAGAATAATGGGGGCAGATGGAATGCTACAGCCAGACCATAGGCAACCAGAGGCAGCACCACCAACTGGCCTATGAGGCCAATGGCAACGGGCAGCGGTCGCTTGGCCAACAACTTGAAGTCGCTCAGGCGCAAGGTCAGTCCCAGGTCAAACATCAGTATGGAAAGAATTGGAATTACGAGCAGGATAGGATTCATGGGAGATAAGTTACAAGCTTTGAGTCGTTATTTTAAAATTTACTGAAACACAGTTGGTTGGTCTGTGAATGTTGCACAAAAAGTTTAACAATCTCGCATTAAAGCATTGCTTCAATGTTTATGGGTTATCGTTTCTCGGCACAAGCAGCGCGCTCACCTCATAGAGGATGTAGAGCGGCACGAACACAACGGCCAGGGTGAACAGGTCGCCAGTGGGGGTGATCATGGCGGCGAGCACCACCAGTGCCACGATGGCGTGGCGGCGGTAGCGCGCAAAGAAGTTGCGGTGCAGCACACCCACGTTGCCCAGCAGCCAGCACAGTAGCGGCAACTCAAACACGACACCCATGAAGAACACCATCATCAAGAAGGTGTCCATGTAGCTGTCGAGCGATACCTGGTTGGGCACCAGGGCGCTCACATGGTAGTCGGCAAGAAAACGCAAGATGATGGGGAATACCACATAGTATCCCACTGCAACGCCCAGGTAGAACATCGCCACACCAAAGAAGAAGGCGCGGCGCACGCCGCGGCGCTCGTTCTGATACAGCGCAGGAGCGATAAAGGTCCACAACAGATACAGCAGGATGGGGAAGGTGAGCACCACGGCCAGCCAGAACGATGTGCTCAGGTGGATATAGAGCTGCGAGGCGAGCTGGATGTTGATCAAGTCCACATGAAAGTCGCCGCCCAATGTGGGCATGCCGGGAATGGAGGCTGCTAGGCGGTCAACCCAGCGGTACAGCGCAAAGTTGGCTGTGCAAGGAGCCATGATCACGCGGTCGAAGATGTCGGGCATCCATATAAATAGCGCCACCGCGGCGACGACAAGCACCACGGCAATCTTGATCAAGACGCCCCGCAAGGCATCCAGATGCTCCCAGAAGGACATCTCTTTCAGGTCCTCGGCCACTTATTTCTCGTCTTTCTTGGTCTCGTCGACGGGTTTGTTCATCTCTTCATCGACCTCGTTGAGGCCTTTCTTGAAGGCGCTCATGCCCTTGCCCAGGCCTTGCATCAACTCGGGTATCTTCTTGCCGCCGAACAGCAACAGCACTACCACCACGATGGCTATCCATTGCCATCCCATAATCATCAGAGTCATATCAGTTTTTTATTTTAATTATGATATAGTAGCTTAAAATCAGGCACAAAATTAGTGCAAGTTGAGCGAAATACAAAATTAAAAACAAAGTTTTTGTTTTTTATTTCCGAGACGCCGCCTAATTTCGAGGGCGCCAGCCCTCAACATAGTGCAAGTTGAGCGAAATACAAAATTAAAAACAAAGTTTTTGATTTTTATTTCCGAGACGCCGCCAAAAATGCGATTAAGCGAGAGCCATGCAAGCTCGCTTGCTGATGGCCGAGTGTGAGCATTTTATCAAAATTTCGAGGGCGCCAGCCCTCAACAAAGTGCAAGTTGAGCGAAATACAAAATTAAAGACGAAGTTTTTCATTTTTTTGGACGCAGCCTAATTTATCAAAAATTAGTGGTTAGGGAGGATATGGGCAAATTTTGGAGCAAATTTTGCTTGTGTGTGAGCAGAATTGATTACTTTTGCACCCTCAAAACAAATATCATTTTTAAAAAACATCAATAGAATGAAAGCATTTGTTTTTCCTGGACAAGGCTCACAGTTTGTGGGCATGGGTAAAGACTTGTATGACAACAACGCCAAGGCTAAAGAGCTGTTTGAGAAGTCAAACGAGGTGCTCGGATTCCGCATCACCGACCTGATGTTCAACGGCACTGAGGAGGACCTCAAGCAGACCAAGGTCACGCAGCCCGCTGTGTTCCTGCACTCGGTCATTATGGCTCTGACCATGGGCGACGAATTCAAGCCCGACATGGTGGCCGGACACTCGCTGGGCGAGTTCAGCGCGCTGGTCGCTGCCGGTGCACTGTCGTTTGAGCAGGGCCTGAAACTGGTGGAAGCGCGCGCCCTAGCCATGCAGAAGGCTTGTGAGGCCGCTCCCAGCACCATGGCAGCCATCATCGGCATGCCCGACGAGAAGGTCGAGGAGATATGCGCCACCATCCCCGGTGTGTGTGTGCCGGCCAACTACAACTGCCCCGGCCAGGTGGTCATCTCGGGCGAGTTCGAAGCTATCGAGGCCGCGTGTGCCAAATTCAAGGAGGCTGGTGCTAAGCGCGCCCTGCCGCTCAAGGTGGGTGGAGCGTTCCACTCGCCCCTGATGGAGCCCGCTCGCGCCGAGCTGGCCAAGGCCATCGACGAGGCGGAATTCATGACTCCTCGGTGCCCCATCTATCAGAATGTTGATGCCAAGCCACACACCGACCCTGCCGAGATCAAGGAGAATTTGGTCAAGCAGCTCACCGCGCCTGTGCGCTGGAGCCAAATCATGGCAGCCATGGTGGCCGACGGCATGACCGAGGCCGAGGAGCTGGGTCCGGGCAAGGTGCTGCAAGGCCTCATCGGCCGCACCTACCGCGACGTCACAGTCACAGGTCGTCAATAAAACACTTAAGCGCAATGCACAGTCACCGTGGTTGGCTGTGCATTGTGCGTTATGAATCGCACATATTATTATGGATTATCTATTTCTCGTTTTGGGGCTGGGCTTGCTGCTGGTGGCGGCCGACCTGCTGGTCGACTCGTCGGTGGCGATAGCCCAACGAGCCAAGATCTCAAATTTTATCATCGGCTTGACGATAGTGGGCATGGGCACCTCGTCGCCCGAGCTGTTTGTCGGCGTGTCGTCGGCTCTGAGTGGCAGTGGCGACATTGCCATGGGCAACGTCGTGGGTAGCAACATCGCCAATATCCTGCTCATCCTGGGTGTGTCGGCCACCATTCTGCCGTTTGCTATCGAGCGCACCACCCAGCGGCGCGACATCCCGTTCGGCATCTTTGCCTCGGTGATGCTGTTGTTGCTCGCCAACGACAAACTGATGCCGGGTCTTAGGGAGAACGTCTTGTCACGCCTTGATGGCATCTTCTTCCTGGTGCTGTTTGTGGCCTATATGTGCTATGTCATCATTGGCAAGGGGAAGAATCCGCAGGAGGCCATTCAGGAAGCCGACGAAGAGGCCAAGAGCAAGTTCACCGGAAAGAACCCTGTGCTGCTGTGGTGCATCGCGCTGGTGTCGCTGGCCGGCCTGATTTTCGGTGGCAACCTGTTCCTGGACTCGGCCAAGAACCTGGCCCGCGCCTGGGGCATGAGCGAGGCCGTGATTGCCATCACCATTGTGGCAGTGGGCACCTCGCTGCCCGAGCTGATTACCGCCATCGTGGCCGCGTGCAAGAACAATCCCCAGCTTGCCCTGGGCAATGTGCTGGGCAGCAACGTGTTCAACATCCTGTTCATTCTGGGTGTCTCGGCCACAGTCAAGCCCATCACGCTGGTCAACATCAACCTTGTTGACTATCTGGTGGTGCTGGTGGCCAGTGTGATGACCTATCTGGTGGTCTTCACTTTCGGAAAACGCCGCTTCGACCGCATCGAGGGGGTGATCTTCCTGCTATGCTACGTCGCCTACACCGTCTACCTGCTCATGCGGTGACAACACAGCTTGCATTACATCAGAGAAAAGCCTGTAGTCACAAGACAACAGGCTTTTTTGGTATGACGGGCATGTTGTACATCTGTGGTGAAAGTCCACTCGGGGCGTAGTCACCGACGAACCCTATAGCGACTCGCAAGTTTCAAGTGGTGACGCTTGGGAGAGAAGAAGCGATAGCGAAATCGTGGCTT
>JAFUVK010000194.1 GCA_017477555.1 Muribaculaceae bacterium | reverse complement strand
CACAGCATGAGCGATCTTAGCAAACACGCCCTGCTTGGTTTTTTCGAGTCCCTGGTCGAGTGTTTCCTTCTTCTCGCGGCTGAAGAACGAGCGGAAGAATCCTTTTTTCTTGGGCTCCTCGGCTGGCTTCTCAGGTACGTTCTGCTCGGCAACTGTCTGTTCAGCGATAGGCTGTTGAGCCTGCTCGTCAGCAGGTTGAGCCTCAATTTGTTGTTCTATGACATTGTCGGGCTGCTGCTGCTCGACTGCGGGTTGCGTGGTCTGTTCCTGCTGCTCTGCCTGTTGCTCTTCCTTCTTCTTGCGATTGAAGATGTTAAATAGTGCCATAAAAAGAATCGTTGGTTATCGTTTTATCGGGCAAAGTTACTAAATAATTAAAGATAAAGGATTAAGAATTAAGAATTATTTTGTGCTTTGCCTCAAAAAGTTGACCGCGGCGATTGTCAAGAATCAGCCGCGGTCGCTATGCTCTTGTGTTAAATAATCATTGATTATTTGAGGTACTCCTGTACTTTATCGTTGGGGACCATGCGCTCAACAAACACATAGGCACCGGTCTTCTCGGAGCGGACCATCTTGATGGCCTTGCTGAAATTGCGGCCTTCACCCGTCTGGAGGGTTGCAACTACTTTCTTTGCCATAGTCTATCGGTTGTTATTATTTGATTTCTTTGTGAACGGTTACTCTCTTGAGGTAGGGATTGTACTTCTTGAGCTCGAGACGCTCAGTAGTGTTCTTGCGGTTCTTAGTGGTGATGTAACGCGACATTCCGGGAACTCCGCTACCCTTCTGCTCGGTGCACTCGAGTATGACCTGCACGCGATCGCCTTTTGCTTTCTTTGCCATAGTGGTTAAGTTACTCTAAAGTTCTGATTTCGGTTAAATGTCCCTCTTGTGCAGCCTTCTTGAGCGCTGCGTCAAGACCAAAGCGGTTGATGTTGCGCAACCCTGCTGCCGACACGGTCAGACGGATCCACACATCCTGCTCGGGCCAGTAGAACTTGCGGTTGAACACGTTCACGTTGAACTTGCGTTTAGTTCTTCTTTTAGAGTGCGACACGTTGTTGCCGGTGATCGCCTTCTTGCCTGTGATTTGACAAACTTTAGACATTTCGGTATCTACTTTGTTGTTATTAATCTATTTAACTTTTTTGACTCCAAGGCCAGGCATCACTTCAACATCGCCGTAGCACAATATTCTAAAACGAAGCCATGCCTGTCAAGGTCACGAATCCGTCATTCCTTAGGAAGGCTCGCCGTCGCGAGTCCAACATCGTCCTACGCTTTACCCGCTGGCACTTAGCATCATAGCCTGCGTGTCGAAGTTTCAACGATCATGTGTCATATACAGGACTAACCGCTAGTCAAGGTTATCCTGCCTTGAAATCGGCTGCAAAATTAGTAAATAATTGAGAATTGAGAATTGTGAATTGAGAATTATCTTCACTTTCTTGTCGTTATTTAACTTTTTTTATGGATTTGATAGTGATTCGATTGGGTGATAACAACGCGGCGCGCCGCATTTAGACTAGGCAAGACAAACGGCAGAACTACTGAACTACCATAACTGCTGAACTAAAAGCAGTTTGCTGTTGTTGAAACTAGAAACAGATAATAATAAGGTGAAAATTTTGTGATTTGTGGAAAATGTGCTACATTTGCGGTCCATTTCCAATGAATTATCATTAACACAACCTAGAGAATAATATGGAAAACAAAAAGATTCGACTCAATGCCAACCCTGTGGTGGCATACCTTCAGAAACCTGCGGCCGATTTCACTCGAGCCGACCTGATTCGCTTTGTCGAAGAGAACGACATCAAGATGGTGAACTTCATGTACCCTGGCGGCGACGGTAAACTCAAGACACTGAACTTTGTAATCAACGACCTGGACTACCTCGAGACCATTCTGACGTGTGGCGAGCGAGTGGACGGCTCAAGCCTGTTCTCGTTCATCCAGGCTGGCAGCAGCGACCTGTATGTGCTGCCGCGCTACAACACCGCGTTTGTCGACCCATTTGCCGAGATACCGACCTTGTGCCTACTGTGCAGCTATTTCGACAAGGACGGCAATGCCCTGGAGAGCAGTCCCGAGCACACCCTGCACAAGGCTTGCCAGGCCTTCAAGGAGGTCACCGGCATGGAGTTCCACGCCATGGGCGAGCTGGAGTACTATGTCATCTTCCCGGACGACGAGATGTTCCCCGCCCAGGACCAGCGGGGCTACCACGAGAGCGGCCCATACGCCAAGGGTGGCGCTTTCCGTGCCAAGTGCATGAAATACATCGCCCAGGCTGGCGGACAGATCAAATATGGTCACAGCGAAGTGGGCAACTTTGTGCAAGACGGCACAGTCTACGAGCAGAACGAAATCGAGTTCCTGCCCGTACCGGCCGAGCAGGCTGCTGACCAGTTGACGTTGGCCAAGTGGATAATCCGCAACCTGGCCTACGAGATGGGCCTTGATGTGACTTTCGCCCCCAAGATTACCGTGGGCAAGGCCGGTTCGGGATTGCACATCCACATGCGCATGCTCAAGGACGGGCGCAACATGATGCTAGACGGCGGAAAACTGAGCGACGACGCCCGCCGTATGATTGCCGGCATGATGGACCTGGCTCCGGCCATCACCGCCTTTGGCAACAAGAACCCGATGAGCTACTTCCGCCTGGTACCGCACCAGGAGGCCCCGACCAACGTGTGCTGGGGCGACCGTAACCGATCGGTGCTGGTGCGTGTTCCACTGGGCTGGACCAGTGGCGTGGACATGTGCAGCAAAGCCAACCCTCTGGAGAACCAGACCGACTTCGACACCACGCTCAAGCAGACCGTGGAGATGCGTTCGCCCGACGGCAGCGCCGATGTCTACCAGCTCATCGCCGGCCTGTGCGTGGCCTGCCGCCACGGCTTTGAGATGGCCGACGCACTGGAGGTGGCCGAGCGCACCTATGTCAACGTCAACATCCACGACAAGGCCAACGAAGCACGTCTGGAACAACTGGCGCAGCTGCCCGACAGTTGTGTGGCCAGCGCCGACTGCCTGGAGCGCCAGCGCAGCGTGTTCGAGCAACACGGTGTATTCAGCCCGGCCATGATCGACGGCATCATCAAGGGACTGCACGACATGAACGACCGCACCCTGCGTGCCGACATCCGCGACAACCACAAGGAGCTTCAGAAGCTGGTGACCCGCTACTTCCACTGCGGGTAAAGTCTCCCTCACCCCCTTAAAGGGGGGAAGCATCAACACAATCGCTCATCCCAGCCGGGGTGAGCGATTGATGTATTTACTTCTAACAGTCTTGGTATGGCGGGCGCTAAAGGGCGAGGCGGAGGCCATAATAGTAACTTATAAGTGACGGTGAGTTGTTGTTGCGTCTCGACACACGGCTGGACCAACCGTTGTAACCCCAACTGCCTCCGCGAGTAACGCAGTATGAGCCCGAAGTGGGGCCAGTGGGATTGGTCTGTGCGTCACTACTATAATTGCCAAACCAATCTTGGCACCACTCCCACACGTTGCCACTCATGTCATATAAGCCCAACTCGTTAGGAGCCTTGGTGGCCACATGATGCGTTTCCATACCACTGTTGCCGTCATACCATGCCACATCATCGACATTGTTACTGCCAGCGTACTTGTAACCTTGGCTCTTGTTTCCACCGCGGGCGGCATACTCCCACTCGGCCTCGGTGGGGAGGCGGAAATTCTTGCCAGTCATTTGGTTCAGTTTGGTGATAAACGCCTGGCAATCATCCCAACTCACCTGTTCCACAGGTCGCTGCAGGTTGTCAGTATAGTAACTAGGATTATCTCCCATCACGGCCTGCCACAACTCTTGGGTTACCTCGGTCTGCCCAATGCTGTAAGCCGAGAGTGTCACCTGATGGGTTGGCTTCTCTTCACTGCCAACATCGTTACCTTGCTCGGCAGTGGCACCCATTGTGAATGTGCCGCCCTCGACCGCCACCATCTTGAACGACACGCCATTGACGGTGACGTTTTGCACTTCTTGATTGGTTTTTCCGAGCATGATATTGATGACAGCATTCACGTCAGCGATGTCGACGTTATTGTCGCCCGTGACATCACCGGCTGCAGTTTGTGGGGTCTTGCCCAGCATCATGTTGATAACAGCGTTGACATCGGCGATATCTACGTTTCCGTCGCCGGTAAGGTCACCCTGCACTTGCGCCGTGGCGCACAGCCCCAACAGCATACATGCCACCAGAGCGATAGTTTTGAGATTGATTGTTTTCATTGATTAAATAGTATTGTAATTAATAATGGTACAAAGTTAAACATTTTTTCGCAATTCATCCCCCGAAATGCAAAAAATTGTTAAATAGATAAAGTATTATCTGTATGCTCCCATTTATTTCACTCGTTTGCACGAAATTTGGATAATTTCGGCTGCACTTGGAATTAAAGCATGCTTTATTGCGCTCGTTTGCACGAAATTTTGTAACTTTGCCGAAAATATAATGACGAATATGACAACGACACAATTGAATGCCGAAATTCAGAAGAGCCTGAGCGTCATAGCCGATGACGAGGGGTTGCTTGCGCGTGTAGCAAAATACCTTCGCCGCCTGACTAAAGAACTAGCCAACGACCCAACCGAGATGACTGAGGCCGAGTTTTTTGCCCGTGTAGACGAAGCTATGGAACAGGCTCGGCAAGGAAAAGTCTATAGACAGATGCCGGGTGAGTCATTCACAGAGTTCAGAAATCGCATTGGCAGATGAGCTATTTTGTTGATTATACTGCCCAAGCATTGGCAGACATTGATAGACTAGAACGCAATGAACCTGCGGCGTATCGTAAATTTTTGAGTTTGACCGAGGAACTACAACAACATCCCACCACAGGAACCGGGCATCCACATCAGTTGCATGGTGACAGAGCGGGTCAATGGTCACGCAAAATATCTAAAAAACATCGTCTCGTTTACACTGTAAATGATACGGAAGTCTAGTTTTGGTACTGACCGCTTACGGTCACTATGAGGATAAATGAATACAACCATGCCGACAATGAAACAGATTATAGACTTTGAAGTGACCGAATGCGCCCAGATGGGGCCAAACTATGCGCTGCTGCGGCTCAGGCCGACACGCGGCGACATGCCGGGCATCGAGCCGGGACAGTTTGTGCAGGTCGAGGTACCCAACTCCAAGACAACCTACCTGCGTCGTCCCATCTCGGTGAACTATGCCGACCGCCACGAGTTGTGGCTGCTAGTGCGCCGTGCCGGTGACGGTACCAACGCGCTGTGCAACCTGAACGAGGGCGCACGACTCAACATCATGTTGCCGCTGGGACACGGATTCAGCACCGACGTCCGTGGACGAGCCCTGCTCGTGGGTGGCGGTGTGGGGGTGGCCCCACTGCGCATGCTGGGCCGCCGACTGCTGGCACAGGGTGTGGAGGTGGAGTTCCTGTTGGGAGCTCGCACATCGGCCGACGTGCTACAGCTTGACCTTTTCCGCCAGACCGCCGAGACCCATGTGGCCACCGAGGACGGCTCATGGGGACACAAAGGACTTGTGACCGAGCACCCCATCCTGCAAGAGCCATGGGACCACATTGCCTGCTGCGGCCCAATGCCGATGATGCGGGCCGTGGCGGCCATTGCCCGCGAGCGCGGCATCGACTGCGAGGTGAGTTTAGAAAACGTAATGGCCTGCGGTCTGGGAGCTTGCCTGTGCTGTGTCGAAGACACCGCCGACAAAGGCAACGTGTGTGTCTGTCAAGAAGGACCGGTTTTTAACATCAAACGACTGAAATGGTAGATTTAAGCGTCAAAATAGGACAAATGTGCTTGAAGAACCCTGTGATGACGGCTTCAGGCACTTATGGGTTCGGCGAAGAATATGCCGACCTGGTGGACTTGAGTCGTCTGGGCGGTATCGTGGTCAAGGGCACCACACTGGAGCCGCGCCAGGGTAACCCTTACCCACGCATGGTTGAGACTCCAAGCGGCATGATCAATGCGGTGGGGCTTCAGAACAAGGGAGTGGACTACCTGGTAGAACACATCTATCCGCGCATCAAGGACCTAGACACAGCCCTGGTGGTGAATGTGAGCGGACGCACTGTCGAAGACTATGCTACCGTGTGCGAGCGATTGCGGCCGTTAGACAAGATTGCGGCCGTTGAAATCAACATCTCGTGCCCTAATGTGAAGCAGGGTGGCATGTCGTGGGGCACAACGACAGCCGGGTGCGAGAGCGTGGTGAGCGCTTGCCGCCGCGCCTGGGACCGCACAATGATAGTCAAGCTCACGCCCAATGTGACCGATATCACCGAGATAGCCCGCGCCGCCGAGGCTGCCGGAGCCGACTCAGTGTCGCTGGTCAACACCTTCCTGGGCATGGCCATCGACGTGGAGCGCCGCCGTCCCTACCTGTCGACCATCACCGGCGGGCTGAGCGGAGCCGCCATCCGCCCGATTGCCGTGCGCATGGTGTGGCAGGTGGCTCAGGCAGTCAAGGTGCCTGTCATCGGACTGGGCGGCATCATGAACGGGCGCGACGCAGTAGAGTTTCTGCTGGCTGGAGCCACGGCCGTGCAAATTGGCACCGCCAACTTTATCGACCCGCAGGTCACCGTCAAAGCCATCGACTTCATCAGCAACTACATGGAACGCCACGGCATCGAGCGCATTTCCGACATCAGGATGGTATAGCAAAGATACAACGCAGAACACCCTCCCCATTTACACGTTTTCTGGGGAGGGTGTCTTGTATTGTATCGGCTCAGTGGCTGCGAAGAATGCGCACGGTTGAGGTGTCGGACATGAAGACGCAGAACAGTCCTTGCGGCTCCTGCGCCGGGTCGCCCAGATAGGGGTCGCCCGGTTGCCACCGCTCATGGCGCGGATGCGGCAGTCCACCCCATGCCCAGAAGTTGCATCCCGCCACCACAGGTTCATTGGCCACCATGTCGAGCACAAAGGCGTAGTAGCGGTCGCGTGCCGTTGTGGCCACGTCGGGCGAGAAGCTGAAACCATCGCGAGGATAGCCAAACTCCTCGATGACAATGGGTTTGCCCAGCTCTCGCGCAATGGCCACATGAGCATCCATATATTCTTTGCTCTTAATGCAGGCATTCTCAACGTCGGCCATGCACGAGTCCTTGCGTGCCCACCCCCAGTGAGTTGGCCACATGTGAATGGTGATATAGTCGATATTGGGGTCGGCCGAGATGCGCCGGAACAGGGTGGTGTCCTGGTCGCAGCCGACAAAGCCCTCTCCACCAACCGAGATGAGGTGGTTCTTGTCCAAACTGCGAATCAGGGCTGAGGTCTCGCTCAACCATCCGGCAAAAGCATCGAAATTCTCATTGCCCTTGCCGAAGGGGCGTGGTTCATTACCGATTTGCCACGCCATGATGGCCGGGTCGTCGACGTATGCGCGGTTGGTGTAACGGTTGGTGCGTCCCACGATGAAGCGCACATAGTCGTAAAACAGCTGGTGCGCACTGTCGTTGGCAGCGAACTGCGCCACATGGTTGACGTAAGCGTCATAGCCCGCCGAGTTGGGCAGCGGCGTCTTGCCCTTGCCCACCTGCTCAAGGTAGTAGCCAAATCCCCCACTCCACTCCCACGAGTTGTTGAGGTATAGCACCGCCTTCATGTCGCGCTTGTCCATTTCGGCCAGCAGATAGTCCAGCCCGGCGAGAATGGTGTCGTTGTACTGTCCTGGTGCTTCCTGCAGTGTTGGCTCCACCTTGTCGGGCTCACCCCTCAGTCCGTCGCTTCCCACCAGCACCCTCAGGTTGTCAATGCCTAGGGCGTGAAGCGAGTCTAGCTCCTGACACAGCCTCTGCCGGTCGCCGCCTTGTCCTTCGCTGCCTAGTATGGCCCCATACCAGAAGTTTGTCCCCTTGAAAGTGTAGGGCTTACCATCGATGGTGAGCAACGTGTCTTGATGCACCACAAACCGTGTGGCAGTTGTCTGCTCACCGTTGCATGCGCCCATGAGTGCCAGCACAGCAGCAAGAGCCAGCACCGTGATGATTTTTTTTTGGCTGTTCATCATATTGGTTACAATTGTTTTAGATTCGTCTCCTCAGTGGGTTGCGCCATCATGCGGGCAATGGGCAAGTCGGCCGCACACCAGTCGAGCGTGAGCAGTTGCTGGTGAGGTAGCCAGCAGCAGTCGGTGTGCTCGCGCATGGTCAGCTTGCGGCTCTTGGCCTTGCAGCGATATGCCTCCATGGTGATGTCAAAGTCGGGATAGCAGTAGTCGACAGTCATCAAGTGTTCGCCTACCTCGACATCATAGTCCATTTCCTCGAGTAGCTCGCGGTGCAGTGCTTGCCTGGGTGTCTCGCCCGGTTCGATTTTGCCTCCCGGGAATTCCCACCGAAAAGCCGTATAGTCGTATCGCGTGGCACCCTTGCGCATGCACAGCACCTGCCGGTCGTGTTCGACGACCGCCGCCACCACATGGATATGCCTTCTGGTCTCTTCGCTCATCGTGTCACACATTATACTCCATGTCGCGTGTGTACTCGCCACGCATAATGGCAGCCAATTGGTCGCAGACGGTGATGGTCTGTGCTATGTCGCGCTTGAGATTGTGCTGATGCCGCAAGCCCACCAAATAACCGGGCAAGCCTATGGGCAGCAACACGGCCAGCCCCAGCCCCAACCGTGGGTAGTTGGTGGGATGGTATGTGAGCAGCTGGCGTATGACCGGAAAGTCCATAGCCTTATTGATCACCATCTGGTCGCGTGAGTTGGACAGGTGGTCGACGAGAGTGTCGGTGGCCTGTGCCACCTGCCGCAGCAAGGCCTTGTCGTAGCCGTATTGCCAGTACTGCAAGTAGGACTGTCGCCCCGGATATTTAGCCAAGAAGTTGGCGCACAACTGCTTGAGTTCTTCAATCTGACTGAGTGCCAGTGTATTGTCGACTTCGTTGATAACCACTTCCTTGATGGCCAGCGACCGCACCTGATGCAAGCCGACGATGCGCCGGAAGAAGTTGCGGTAGGCATCGGGATTGAACACGGCCGAGTCGTTGACGGCCTTCTTGGTCAAGAAGATGCCTAAAGGCAGAAGCACAGCCGAGCTAAGCCAGATGCCCTGCCACACGGGCCATCGTCCGTCTCGTGCCAACTTGTATCCAGAGTTGTCGATGATGTAGTAGAAGATGAACAGGATGACCGAGATGACAATAGGTGTCCCCAGTCCACCCTTTCGTATGATGGCTCCAAGCGGCGCACCAATAAAGAAGAAGATGAGACATGCCAGCGACAGTGTGAACTTCTTGTGCATCTCGATTTTGTGTCGGCGTATGACGAAGTTGTCATCGTTGAGCGAATATCCCCTGAAGATGAAATCCTGCCTCATGTTCTGTGTGATCATGGTTGCCTGGTCGATCATCTGCAGCTGCTCGGCCAGCGACAAGTTGGTAACCAACGAGTCGAAGTCGATAGGTCTGGACAACTTGACGGGCTTGACCATCTCGTATTGACTGCCGCCATCGCGCACAACGACGTGCCGTGTGGGCACTCCCAGCACTGGCCTGGCTCTCATGTCGCGCGTCATTTCCTTACCCACCGAGTCGACACGCAGTTGCACCGAGTCGATGGTGTGTTGCAGCTGCTGGATGTTCTTGCCCACATATTGCGACTTCATGGTCTCGTCGTCCATGCGCGTAAAGGTGTTGTCGTATGGAATCATGATTTCCTTGTCATGGAACGACTCGCGCCTATACAGATTTTGCCCCATCTTCACAGTCCCCCCGTTGGAGCCTCGCATGTCCTCATACCAGTTGCCTTGATAGAGGTTTAACACCAGATGTCGATAATCCTCGGTAAAGCTCATCCTGCCCGAGTCGGCCGCCACGATGCGCGGGTTGCCCGTGCCTGCACTTACGTCGTAGATGAGCAGGTTATAGAGCATATCTGTTTCTTTGTCCTTGTGCTTGACATAGAGGTTGTAGCCCGGAATCTGCGTAAACACGGTGCCCTCGGGAATGTCGAGCGTGGGTGTCTTCTGTCGCATCGAGAATAGCAGGGTCCACATCTTGACCTGCGACTTGGGCGTAACATTGTTCTGGAAGAAGAATGCTCCAACAGCCACACCGGCCATTAGCACCATGAGCGGTGCCATGACCTTGACCAGCGATATGCCACTCGACTTCATGGCCGTCAGCTCGACGTGCTCTCCTAGATTACCGAACGTCATGAGTGAGGCCAGCAAGATGGCCAGCGGCAGTGCCAGTGGCACAAGCGACAGCGCAGCGTAGAAAAACAACTCGGCCACGACGTCAATGCTCAATCCCTTTCCCACGAGCTCGTCGATATACCTCCACAAGAACTGCATCATGACAATGAAGAGGCAGATGAGGAAGGTCATCAAGAACTGCGGCAGGAACGTCTGCAACATGAATATGTATAGTTTCTTGATACGAAACATGTCTTGCTTAATTTGGCGGTGCAAAATTAAGCAAAATTTGAGCAAGCCGAATGCAATTAGCGTGCTTTTTTGCTGAGGCGCAGCCAAATTTATCTAAAATTTGAGCAAGCCGAATGCAAAAAGCGTGCTTTTTTGCTGAGGCGCAGCCAAAATTTTCCAAAAGTTGCGTAATGGAGGTTATGAGCCCTCCATTAATTAAGGGACACTGGTATATAGTTCCCTTAATTAATGCCTAAAATGCGCTTAAGACTGTCGACCTGCTGGTTCCAAAGGTCGGTGAGTTCGTCTTGGTCATCAGAGTCTTCGGCATGATCGGTGACGGTGAGTGTTGTCTCGTCGGTCAGTTCGCTCCTGCTCAAGCGCATCTCAAAGTAAGTGCGCTCGGGGTCATCGTTCCAGTGAAAGCGCACATACACGTCGCGGCGCATCGACACGAGAGCGGCCTGCTGGGCTGCGTCGCCCCAAGAAAAGGTGTATTGCTTTCCGTCCTGCTCGACGCTATCGGCAAACCACTCTCCTAGCCCTGAGGATGTCTGCAAATAGTTCCACAACCTGCTGGGCGCGGCATGTCCCAGAGCATACTCTAGTGTGAATTTTGTCTTTCCCATTGATGTAAATATTGTTTCAGACCGCTAAATAACGACATATTTCTGACACGGCCAAAAAAAAGACAAAAAACAACCATTTTCGGCTGCTGATTGCTGATGAATCGACCGGCAGCTAAATGGCCAGATAGCGGCTGATGGCCTGTTCGCGGCCAGCATTAATCAGGTGTGGGTAGTGTGCGTCGCTGTTGAATACCACCGGTGCTTGTGCCCGCCGCAACATGTGGTAGTATCGTTCGCTGGGAAATGTGCGGCCAAATTCGTTCCATGCCTTGGTGTTGATCTCAATGATATAATGATGATCCATAACAGCGTCAAACAAGTCACGCACCAACGCATCATACCATGGCTGGCAGTCGATTCCGGGCTGATATTGGCTGGCATTGAGCCCAATCTTGTCGAGGTGTCCCACGATGTCAAACCCACCCTGCTCGACCATGCGTGTCATCTGGCGAAAGTAAGTGCGCACAACCCACTCTATGTCGCCATCGAAGTGCCGCTCCATCTTCTCGCGAAATCGCTCGAAACGCCCATCGACATCTACCGAGCAGTTTTCGTCGTGCAAGCTGGGAATGAAGTGTACTGATCCGATGCGGTAGTCGAGCGGCAGCGACTGGAAGTAAGGGTCGGCGGGTCCAAAGCCGTCGATATAGTCAATCTCCATGCCGGCCATGATGACCAATCGGTCGCCATAGACCTGGCGCAGGCGCCGCACCTCGTCGAGAAAGCGCGGCACGTCGTCGCGCGACATATTGCAGGTCGACTGCACCGTCGTAGGTGCATGCGGGGTGAAACCGTAGTGTGTGAACCGCTCGTCGAGTGCCTGCCGCACAAAGTGCTCCATCGGAGCGTGTCCATCGCAGAATTGTGTGTGACCGTGCAGGTTATATCGGCTGCCGGTCATCGTGATAGATAGGATATCGAGCATGATTCAGAACAGGCGATAGATTTGTTCGGTGGGAATAACGGTGATGATGGTGTTTCCGTCGGGAGTGTAATTGGGATTGTGGGCTCGAAGCAGGTCCGACACCAGCTTGTTCATCTCGTCCTGCGTCAGTCGGCGGCCATAGGCGATGGCGGCCGACTCAGCGACTCGCAACGTGATGTGCTCAATGACACGGTTGCGCACCGACGCTCCGCCCTGCTCAACCGACTCAAGCACCTGCATGACCACATCGCCGGCATTGATGCCCTCAATGCCCGACGGTACACTATTGACCATCCAATCCTCGCCGCTAAGGCGCGACAAGCCGAAGCCTATGCGCTCCAGTTCTTGCGTGAGTGATGTGAGAATCGCGCTCTGCCCGGGCGACAGATGCAACACCTCGGGGAAGAGCACGGCCTGCGAGGCTATGCTCTGCTCAGTTATCTGGCTGATGTATCGGTCAAACAAGATGCGCAGATGCGCCCGATGCTGGTCCACGACCATGAGTCCCGACCGCATGGTGGTAATGATGTAGCGCCCCTTGAACTGCAGATAGGTGGCCTGCGGGTCATCGGTGAGCAGCACTTGCTGCTCTTGTTGGTCAGGTGCCTGCAGCGCAGTGGGCTGCGACACGGTGTTGTCGGGCTGACTCATTTCGGAAAGTTCATCACCTTCTTGCTGGGCCTGTTGCTTGCGGCTCTCGAAGTTGCGAAACAACTCCTCCCAATCGCCCACTGCCTGCCGCACATAGCTGGAACGCGACGAACCGCTCTGCGCAAACGGGTTGTAGTGCGGATCAACATCGATCTCGGGCTTGGTCACCGACGGGTGTTGTGTGAAAGCCGGGATTTCGGGCGCACCCTCTGCATCAAACTCAATAGAGGGCACATCGCCAAATCGTCCCACCGCCTCCTTGACACCCGCAGCCAGAATCTGCCAGATGGGCTGCTCGTTCTCAAACTTGATTTCAGTCTTGGTGGGATGTATGTTAACATCGATTGTTTCGGGGTCAACAGTGAAGCGCAAGAAATAGTTGGGCTGCTCGTCCTGCGGAATCAACTGGTCGTAGCACGAGATGATAGCCTTATGAAAGTAGGGGTGCTTCATGTATCGCTCGTTGACGAACAGGAACTGCTTATAGTTGCGCTTTCTCGCAAACTCGGGCTTGGCGACATATCCGCTGATTCGCACCAATGTGGTATCGACATTGACCGGAATCAGCTGGTTCTCCATGACCTTGCCCATGAGTGCCACTACGCGCTGCAAAAATGTGCCCGGTTGCAGTTTGTACATCAGATGCCCGTTGTTCATGAGCGTGAACTCGACGTTGTGGTTGACCATGGCCAGCTTCTCAAACTCTCGCACGATGTTGTTCAGCTCCACCTCATTGCTCTTGAGAAACTTGCGCCGCGCCGGCACGTTGAAAAATATGTTCTTGATCATGAAATTACTGCCCGGCGGACACATGTCAGGCTCCTGGCTCTCGCACACCGATCCGTTGATGACGAGCCTAGTGCCCAATTGCGCATCATGTGTGCGTGTACGCAGTTCCACCTGAGCAATGGCAGCAATTGAAGCCAACGCCTCGCCACGGAACCCCATAGTTGTCAGTGTGAACAGATCGTCGGCCGAGCGGATCTTGCTTGTACTGTGTCGCTCAAAGGCCAATCGCGCGTCGGTGTCGGTCATTCCCACCCCATTGTCAATAATCTGGATTAGTGTCCGTCCAGCATCTTTCAGGATGATCTGTATGTTGTCGGCCCGTGCGTCGATGGCATTCTCGACCAGCTCCTTGATAACAGATGCCGGACGCTGAATCACCTCGCCAGCAGCAATCTGGTTGGCCACCGAATCGGGGAGTAATTTAATAACGTCGCTCACGAATTTATATGGTTTATAGTTGATAGTTTATAGTTGATAGTTTGGGGAGAGCCGGGTCTGCGGGCTTTCGAGCAGTCGAGCAGTCGAGTTAACCAACAACTAAAAACTAACGTCTAAAGTCTAACGTCTAAAGTTTAGTTGCGCCGGCGCGTGCTGGTCTGCTCGGGCGTCGACATCAGCTGGCGCATCTCATCACTGCCAGTCATGATATCGTCGGGCGACTTGGGCCGCAAGCTGTCATACCAGTTGAACATCGGCAGATAGAAGTCGGCCTTGCGCAGCAGGAACAGCGGTGTCACCTTTCCCGACACCTCGGGCCACATGGCCACCCGTTCAATCTCTTGCTTGGCCTTAAGGTTGACCTTCAGATAGCTCGACTCGGCGTAAACTTGCTTGTTGTAGGTCGAGTCGTTCTCTTGCGGGTAAAGGATGACCATGACATTGCCATCGACATCGAGTTGCCGCAGTTCCTTGTGGTCGAAAAATGCTTTCATCTTCTTGCCACTGAGCTGGTCGTAGTAGTCCTCGCCCACATGCTCCACCATCAGTCCCATGTCGGGCAGCGTGGCCCAGTCGGCCGTACTGTCGTTGAAGTGCACATTGATTTCTGCTCCCGATATTTGCCTCTCGCCACTCCACACCACGGCATGGCGGTAAAGATTGAGGATTGAGTCGGCCTCGCTCAGTTGCAACGAGTCGCAAATGCCTTGCAGGTCGCTGCGGTAGAAACGTACGCCCCTGAAAGCCTTGAGCACCCGCACCGAGTCATCGTTCATGATAGTACACAGGGTGTCGGCGTGCAGATAGATGGTGTCGCCCTGCGAGAACTCCCTAGCCCTGGCATTGCGCGTGACATAGCTATAGTGCGATGCCTCGTCGTGGTATCCGTAGTCTCCGTCCAGTATCACCTTGTTCACTTCGTCGGTGACAATGACATTGCCTCGTGCTTCGCCATAATTGCGCGCGCGGTTGTAATAGACGGTGTCGCCCACCAGCGTCTTTCCGTCGCGAGCATTGATTTGTGCGCGGTCGTAGAGCGTGGCATCATCGCGGCTGGTATTGTACCACCCGTTGCTGGTGTAAATGGTGTTGCTGTCGTTGACAATGACTGTCTCGTCCAAGATGGTGGCGATGTGAGTCTGGGTGTTGTAGCGCAGCAGGTTGGTGTTCATCTCATACTGGTCGTTGATCAGATGCACGTTGGTTGAGAACTCGGCCTGCTTAGTATCCATCTCATATCGACCATACTCGCTGGTCAGCTCGGTATTATTCTTGTTGTCGACAATGGTGCCGTGGTTGAAATAATAACCCACATTGCTGGTGATCTCATAGTCCAGGCTGTCGGTCAACAGCGTGGTCGATTTGTTCTCCAGACGCACATTGTGTCGCAGTTGCGCCACCTGTTCATCGCCGTAGTAATGCAACACGTCGGCATAGACCTGCAGTGTGTCGGCCTGCGTCATGTGCACGTGGCCAAAGGCATCGAGCGAGCTAGTCTTGTCGTAGAAATAGGCGCTGTCGCAGAACATATACATGTCGCCCCTCCTAAACCTGACGTTGCCTCTGAGCACCTGATAGTCGGTACTTCGGTTCTCATCGGCCACCAGTTCATCGGCATTTTCCAAAAATACCTTTCCCGGCTGGTATCGGTTGGCTTTGGGAATCTGCGGGGTGATGCGGCTCACATGCTTGGGCTTTGCTCCAGCCCGCGCCGCACGTGCGGCCTGCGGATTCTTGGGCCCTGCGGCCCACACAGCCCCACTGCCCACTATCACGGCCAGTAGAGCCATGAGCAGGACAGGCAGTGTGCACAAACCACGACGACCAGTCATCATGAGCTATTAATCAGTAATTAAACTGGTTGTCATTTGATCCACGGGTAACGGAACTCGCAGTTGCGCCAGTTTTCCTCGATGTAGACGTAGGTTGACTTCTGCTTCTGCTTGACCCACTCATCGATGATTTCGGCCTTGCGGTGGTTCTCATACATCGCCTTCATCGTCTGGTAGTCCTCGGCCAGGTCGGCCTTGTGGCCGTCGATGCGCTTCTGCAGCCTGACGATAGCCACCTGATCGCGCTGAGTGCGCGGGTTCTTCATCACAAACGGTTCGCTCATGTCGCCCTCCTGCATCTTGTCGATGAGCTTACCCACCTCGCTGGGGAGGTCGGCCATCTCGAAGCGGTTACTGTGAGTTTTCTCATTGAGCATGATGCCGTTGTTGTTGCGCGAGTCCTTGTCCTGCGAGATGTAGAGCGCGGCCTGCTCAAATGTGATTTTGCCGCCACTGATCTCTTTGCGCACCGAGTCGAGCCGCGAGATGGCATCAGTGAGGTCCTTGTCGCTCACCTTGGGGCGCAGCAAGATGTGACGCGTGTTGATGCGGTCGCCGCGTTTTTCAATGAGTTGAATGATGTGGAACCCGTCATCGGTCTCGACGATGTTCGACACTTTCTTGGTGTCATTGAGGTTGAATGCAGCGGTAGCATACTCCGGCAGCAGCATCGAGCGGCTCTGGAAGCCCGTTTCTCCGCCATAGACCGCCGTCCCTGGGTCCTCGCTGTAGAGAATGGCCATGGTCGAGAACTCACTCTCGCCATTGGTCACGCGCTGTGCATAGTCGCGCAGTCGCGATTTCACCTCATCGATTTCCTGCTGCGGGATAACCGGGTTGATGGTTATGATCTGCACCTCGACTTGGCGAGGGACATAAGGAAGCGAGTCGGTAGGCAGTGTGTTGTAGTACTTGCGCACCTCGGCAGGCGTAGCCTTGACCTTCTTGGTCAGGTTCTGCTGCACCTGCTGGATGCTATACTGGTCACGAATCATGTCGGCCAGCTTCTCTCGAAGCTGTGGCATGGGCTTGTGGAAGTACTCCTCTACCTTCTCTTTGCTGCCCAGATTGGCGATGAAATAATTTATGCGACTGTCCACCTCATGCATCACTTGCGAGTTCTGAATCTCGACGGTGTCGATGCGCGCTTGGTGCAGAAAGAGTTTGTCGATGGCCATCTGCTCGGGTATCAAGCAGTAGGGATTCCCATCCAGGTGCTGGCGTTCGTACTGCAGTTGCAGATACTGCTCCTCGATATCGCTCTTAAAGATGGGTTCGTCGCCCACCACCCATGCGACCTCCTCGGCGACATTACTCTGTGCCACAGCGGTTAGCGTGCACGATGCCAAGAGGCAAAACAAGGCGAAAAAATGAAATTTCTTCATATTATCAGACTGTAATATACACAATAAATGATTTCAAACTGCAAATTTCCGACTTTTTCGCCACACCGCAAAATTTCTTTAATTAAAAATTGAAAATTGAGGCGAAAGGGGGAAAAACCGTGACAAATGCCCCCTATCACAGCTCTCCTCGTCCCAGCGAAACAGCACCTCGCGTGCGCGTTGCACGATATCGGTTTGGACAGTCATATCAGGCTTGACTCGTGCCGTGCCAGCGAAAAATATGCCTCAGTTCTGGTCGTTTTCATTGTGGTGCGCTGCCCGGCTGCTGTCCTTCGGAATCGGTGCCGCCAATGCCCTATGATAACTGGTGCTTAAGCATTCCATAAAACTTCTGTATAGAATGTTAGAAAAAACATTATATTTTACTCGTTGGCGGAATTATTTACAAAGTTTAGCCCAAACAAAAATCCCGTGTAACCACTTGGATCACACGGGATTTTTTAGTTTGATGTTTGGTTCTTGGCTTTACTTCACCTCCTCAAAGGGCACATCTTCGGCGCCACCGTTTTGGTTGCCGCCATTGGCCGGGCCTTGCTGGCCACCGAAGGGACCTTGCGCACCACCGAAGGGGCCTTGCGGTCCACCGGGCTGACCTGCTGCACCAGCCGCACCACCGGCTGCTTGATACATCTTCTGGAACAAATCCTCAAGTTCCTTCTTGGCCACCTCAATGGCTGCGAGGTCTTGCGCCTTGTGGGCATCCTTGAGTTTGCCCAATGCCGTCTCGATTTGCGACTTGAGGTCGGCGGGCAGCTTGTCGCCAGCATCCTTCATGGTCTTTTCGGTCTGGAAGATGAGAGCGTCGGCCTCATTGAGCTTGTCGATGCGCTCCTTCTCCTTGGCGTCGGCGGCGGCGTTGGCTGCAGCCTCGTCCTTCATGCGCTGGATTTCGTCGTCGGTCAAGCCGCTGCTTGCCTCGATGCGGATGCTCTGCTCCTTGCCGGTGTTCTTATCCTTGGCACTGACATTGATCACACCATTCTTGTCGACGTCAAACGACACCTCGATCTGCGGAACGCCACGCGGTGCGGGTGCGATGCCATCGAGGTGGAAACGTCCCAACGTCTTGCAGTCCTTGGCCATGGGGCGTTCGCCCTGCAGCACATGCACCTCAACCTCTGGCTGATTGTCGGCTGCGGTCGAGAAGACCTGGCTCTTGCGTACGGGGATGGTAGTGTTGGCATCAATGAGCTTGGTCATCACGCCACCCAGAGTCTCGATACCCACCGACAGCGGAATAACGTCGAGCAGTACGATACCTTCATCATGCAACTCACCACTGATGACACCACCTTGAATGGCAGCGCCCACAGCCACTACCTCGTCGGGGTTGACACCCTTGGACGGAGCCTTACCGAAGAATCGCTCAACAATCTGTTGGATGGCCGGAATACGCGTGCTACCGCCCACAAGAATCACCTCGTCGATGTCGCTGGTGCTCATATTGGCATCGCGCAAAGCCTGCTCACACGGACGGATGGTGGCCTGAATCAGGTCGTCGCACAATTGCTCAAACATGGCACGGCTCAATGTCTTGACCAGGTGCTTGGGCATGCCGTCTTGCTGCGTGATGTAGGGCAAGTTAATCTCGGTGCTGGTCGAGCTCGACAGCTCAATCTTGGCTTTCTCGGCAGCCTCTTTGAGTCGCTGCAGAGCCATGGGATCGCGTCGCAAGTCAATACCTTCCTGCTTCTGGAACTCGTCGGCCAGCCAAGTGATGATGCGCTGGTCGAAGTCATCGCCGCCCAGATGGGTGTCGCCATTGGTCGACTTGACCTCAAACACGCCACCTCCCAGCTCCAGGATAGAGATATCAAACGTACCACCACCCAAGTCGAACACTGCGATGCGCTTGTCGTCGTCGGTCTTGTCCAGACCATAGGCCAGTGCCGCGGCAGTAGGCTCATTAACGATACGCTCAACCTTAAGTCCGGCAATCTCACCGGCCTCGATGGTTGCCTTACGCTGTGCGTCGCCGAAGTAAGCCGGCACAGTGATGACCGCACTGTCGACTGTGGTGCCAAGGTAGTCCTCGGCCGTCTTTTTCATCTTCTGCAGCACCATGGCCGAGATTTCTTGCGGCGTGTACTGACGTCCGGCAATCTCGACGCGGGGCTGGTTGTTGGCACTGGCCACCACACGGTAGGGCATACGCTCCACATCCTTGGTCACATGATCCATTGTCTCACCCATGAATCGCTTGATTGAGAACACCGTGCCGGTGGGGTTCATGATAGCCTGACGCTTAGCCGGGTCACCGACGATGCGCTCTCCATTGTCCTTAAACGCCACGACCGACGGCGTAGTATTGCGTCCCTCACTGTTGGGGATCACAACAGGGTTCTTACCCTCCAAAACGGAAACACACGAGTTGGTTGTTCCCAGGTCGATACCAATAATCTTTCCCATTTTCTTATTCTTTTTAGTTAATATTCTAATTTCGTAAAGTGGCAACCCGCGGTGTAGAAGCCTCGAAGTTCCGCTATCAGTAAAGCAAAGGCCGTGCCAGCATGCCAAGCTGCCAAATGAGGCCTAGCAACGCTGACAAGATGTCACTATTGAATAAACGTAAAAAGGAAAATGTGCCAGAAGTGCATAGTATGGCCACCTACAGGGTGACAACGAGGCCGTCGTAAGCCAGATGCACATTGGGTGGCAGTTGGCCGACGGTGTCGGCATGCCTACCGATGCCGTGACTCATGTGGGTTTGGTAGGCCTGCCCTGGTGCAATGCGGCGCACCACGCTGAGCGTCTCGGCCAGGTGCATGTGCGACAGGTGTGGCTGCAGGCGCAAGGCATTGATGACCAGCAGAGGGATGCCGCGCAGTCGCTCGACCTGGCTGTCATCGATGGTCTTGCAGTCGGTGATATAGGCCATGGGACCGATGCGAAATCCCAGAATGGGCAACTTGTAGTGCATGACGGGGATGGGCTGCACCTCGATGCCGCACACGTCGAACGGGTCGTTGTCGCTGATGGTGGTGAAGTCGAGCAGCGGCACACCTGGATAGGGATGCTCGGCAAAGCAGTAGGGCAATCGTTCGCGCAGGTTGTCGATGACATCCTGCCGGGCATAGACAGGGAAACGGCGGTCGATGCAGTAAGCCCTGAGGTCGTCGATGCCTCCCACATGGTCGTAGTGGATGTGTGTGATGAGCAGTGCGTCGAGGTCGTTGTCGGTGGCTCTGAGCATCTGCTGCCGGAAGTCGGGTCCGCAATCGATGAGCAGACTCCGGCTCTGGTAGCGCACGATAGCCGAGCTGCGCAACCGCTGGTCGCGCGGGTCGGCAGAGCTACACACCTGGCAGTGACAACGCAACTGTGGCACACCTGTACTGGTGCCCGTGCCCAAAAACTCGATTTGCAGCGAATCGTTCATTTGCGGAATTGATTGAGCAGTCCGTCGACAAAGTAGAGATAGCTTCCGCCATCATAGTACCAATACTCACGCAACCCAGCTTGATTGGGCAGCTGGCTGATGCGCTTGGGAGGCCCCACAGCCAGTCGGCACTCCTCCTTGTTCATGCCCACGGCCAGATTGCCGCCCTGAATCAGTAGCCAAGTGTGTTGGGAAATTTCGGGATAGCTCTCGTGTGGGTCGCGCAGAGCGAAAAGCGAGTCAAAGTCACGTCCGGGCATGACGGCATTGGGGTCGCTCATCCACATGAACGCACTCTCGCCGCCATCGAGTGCGGTAAAGCAAACCGCTAGTGGGAACACCTTGTTGCCTGGCACTACCGAGTCGATGCGCACCTTGATAAACTGGCGTCCCCGCCTGATATCTTCGGTGCCCAGGTCATACCAGATTGCCGTTTTGACCCATAGCTGCTGGCCTCGCAGCTGGCTGTCGACGTGTGCCACCATGTCGAGGTCGATGAGCAGCGGCACGGCAAATGAGCGCGTAAACTGCTGTAGCGTCTTGCCGGTGCGGTAGCGATAGATGTGGCCACTTTGCGCCTTAAACAGGAGGGTGAGTGTGGCACGGTTGTCAAGGACACTGCCCTGCTCATATCCGTCGTAGGTAAGTCTCTGCCGAGCTAGGTGTACGGTATCGGTCTCGGCATCGGCCAGAATTAGGCGCAGGTTGTCGTCGGTGACATAGAACTGCTTACCCACCCGCCATGCAGGCACCGAGTCGTTGAACGGCTGCAGTGTGATGCCGGGCTGCCTGCGTTCAATCTCGCCAATGGCTTGTTGCACCTCTTTCTCGGTGATACGCTTGGTACTCTCGACCCCGGTGAACATGCATCCAGCCATGGTCACCAACAGATATATCAGTGTGAGCTTAGCAAAAAACTTTCTCATACAATCATAACAATAAAGGCAAACAGAATAGTCGATACGGTTATGATTAGCACCTGCCACAAGGTTTTGCGCACATAGCCCATCAACGACTTCCATGGTCCCAGATTATAGAGTTGCGCCAGTGTTAGCCAGTAATACAGAAAAATGATGAACGAAAGCAGTCCGAATGCCGGTGTCTCATCGAGTTCGGCCTTGAAGATGAGGATACACAACGTGGCAATAATATAGTAGCGCGCCGATATATAGATATCGGCAAAAAACAGCTCGACCAGCGTCCACTTGACCTTTGCCTTACGAAATGCGAGCCGTGTGGCCACCACATTGATGGTTTGCCCAAAAATCACGGCAAAAGCCAGATGGTCGTTAAACCAGGCCACAACAGCATTGATCATGTCGAGCAAAACCTTTCCTCGCTCAGAGGCACTGTTTCCCATAATGTCTTGAAAGAAATCCATGCCCAAGAAGCCATCGATCGGCACACCTCTCAACCAGCCAGCCAGCACATAGATGACAGTGACCACGACCACCATCTTGAAGGGAGGGAAATACAGTGGCTGATGTCCCGACAAATAGTCAGCAATCATATAGCCAGGACGCGTGAATAGTTGCGCGATGGTCCGGAACATGGGTCTTGACCCCATGCCCCAGATGTCGAGGAAGTTCTGGAAGAGGTTTTTGAACCTGAGACGCGCTATTGAGGCCTTGAGACCACACTGCGGGCAGAACCGTCCATGATAGTCGGTACCACAGTTGGTGCAGGTGTGCGCCTCATCACTGAGCACAGGGTGTATCTGCCGCACCCTGGCCCACTGGTCATATCTTTTGACCCATTTCATACAATCGTGACTGTCTTCATTTTCACGAATCTTCGAGTTTTTGAAAATTCTATCTGGTTGGCGATAAAGCTTATCAGTCACCCATCATCACGCGTGTTGACTTGCCCCATATCCATGACATTCTCGTCACTATCGGGCGAGACTCATCTGCACCGAGATGCCATAGTTGCTGTTGGTGGTGGGATAGGCCGTGTTCGACACCAGCGGCGTGTTGACCTGATGGTCGAAGTACGCGCCCATGGTCACACGCTTGCTCACCACATAGTTGGCCTTGAAGTTAATGCTCAACGACTTGGTCCCGCTGGTGGCTTGCGCGGTGTTGGCATCAATCTTACGGATGAGTGCGGTGTTGTTGTTGAACTGCACATTCAGATTCATCGTCAGGTCGTTATTCACCCCCTTCTGTTGCCCCTTGATGCGCAGCACCTTGTTAAAGTTGGCTATCTTGTAGCCCACGCCCAGGGTAAACGCCTTGGTGTAGGCCTCAACCAGCTGTCCTGCAGCCGAGTTAAGCGTGAGGGTTCGGCTATCGCGATAGTCGGCGTTGAGTGTCATGCCATTGTTGAGCGTGGCATTGACTCCCAGCAGCGGTGCGAACTTCTCGGTCAGTGTGATGGACGAGATGTTGTAGGGCGACGACGGTATGGCATTGCCCGAGAGGGCGTCTTGCGTGAATCCCAGTCCGTTGCCTATGTCAATCCAATCGGTGAACGAGTTGAACTGTCCCACCTGATAGGTACACTGATAGGTGTGCGTCAGAGTAAAGCTCTTGAACCATTTCTTGAAGAACGGAATCTTGATGAGTCCGTCGTAGGTCACTCGCCAGTTGGGCAGAATGCTCTTAATGCCCGGGAAGGGATTCAGTTCCACCGTGCGGGCATTCTTGCCCGAATAGGCAGCCATGAACGCCGGAATGAGCACGTCGCTGCTCATGGTGTTGACACCACCCAGCTCGGGGTTGAACGGATGTCCGGCATACTCCTTGCCGATGATGAATCCCCGCTCGGGATAGGACACACCGGCATAGCGGTCTTGCAGTCGTTGTGCCACCACGGGAATGTTGCTCAAGAACTCGTCGAAGACATCGCTCTTGTAGCCATTCTTGCTACTCACACCCCGCAGTGCCGTGGCCAGTGCCATGTGCGTGCGTGTGTAGCTGCCCGAATAAATGGTGGCCATGTCGTCGTACATAAACTGGATCTGGCTAGTGCGGTTGTCGGTGCGGTTGCCCGTGAGCGTGATTTTGAGTCCCCTGATGGGCTCAAGCTGAATCTCGGCGTTGAACTCCTGCGTCTTGCCGTACAGTGCCGGCGAGGTCTGGGTGTCATCGCCCAACAGCCAGCCGCGGCTCTTGGCCCGCTCGATGTAGCTCTCATCGACAAAACCGAATGCAAAGTCCAGTCCAGGTGCCATGACATCGTAATGTGTCGACTGTCCGAAGATGTCGCCTATCTCGGGCACAAACTGCGGCAGCGAGAGCTGGCGCGTGCTGCGGAACTTGACATTGATGCTGCGCACACTCATGGCCAAGCGGGCGGCATACTGCCCGAAGTCCCACCAGAATCCGCCATGAGTTTTCTGCACCTCGGTGACGGTAAACTTGAGGTTCTCCTCGCCCAGTGTCAGAATTTCGACATTGTTGGCATCCTTGACTTTAAACTTGATGGGGAACGGCTTGTCGTCGGTCGTTGTGGCCGTGACCTTCACGTTCTTGACATTCATCTTGTGGTTAATCACCAATGCGGTATCAGGCGAGAGCTTGAAGGTTCGATTAAACTTCTTGGGCTTAGGCTTCGACTGCCTGGGCTCGCGCTTGCCCTTGTCATCGTTGCCACCCGAGCCCCCGAATCGCTTATTCACATCCTTGAGGTACGGGATTTTGTTGTAGAACTGCTCCAATGCCAATCGGGTGTCGAAGCTGAACGACGACTGGTTGGCTATCTTGTTGCCGCTGGTGATGCCGTCCACAACCGTACCGCGATCCCAGTTATAGGTAGCGTTATAGCTGGCATTGGCTGTGATGAAGCTCAGAATGGGTATAGCACTGAACGGTGCCTTGTAGCTGGCGGTGAACGTCTGGTTGTAGGCCCACGGTGTACCCAGGTCCTTGATGCTCTGCCACACCGAGTCCTTCCATATGGTGTACTCGTCGGCCAGCAAACGCTTGTTGACTTGCCCGATGGGCTCGAGAATGTGGGCGGTAGTCGCACTGTTGAACGACGCGGTGAGCGACTTGATGGGACTCCACGAAATCGAGAACTGTCGGTCCCAAAGGAAGTTCTTGCTCACTGCCACGGGCAGTTCGACATCGATGCCGGTCTCGTTGCGCGTCTGCTGCTCATAGTAGTATCGCGACATGTTGGTGTTGAAGGCGATGTTGGTAGGCAGCCAGCGTATCTCGTAGTCGCGGAAGAATTTCATGTTCTTGTTCTTCTCGCTGATCATGCGCGCAAAGGGCTTGAACGGCTTGACGTAGGGTGTCCAGCTGTACTGGAAGCTGCCACGGTAGTCGTTGGTGTTCTCGTAGACGTTGTTCGGGTCGTTGAGGTGCTGCTTATTGCTCGAGTAGCTGAACGTGAAGTTGGCCGGATCCCATGGCATAGGATTCTTGCCGAACTTGTAGTCGAACTTAAGTCCCGAGATGCTGAAGCTCTTCACCGTGCGCAGTGTCACGGCATAGTCGTTGATCGAGTCCTTCTGGTGCTTTGTCTCACACGACTCGATTGCGTCCTTGAGTTCCACGTCCTGGTCTAGCGGATTGTACTTGGGCGTGGTCTTCTCGTTGCTGTAGCTATAGTAGATGGGAGCCTTGAGTTTGACCTTCTCGGGCAGGAATCGACCGGCATCGCCCTGCACAGCTATGTTATACTGGTTGTAGTCATCAAGTCGCCGCTGCGTGAGGCTCTGGTTGACGGCACCGAAACCATGCGTCTCGCGGTGGAATCCTACATTGACAGTGGCAATATCGCTCATGCCCAGCGTCATGTTGGCCTTTGCCGCCCAGCCGCCCTCGTTGTCGAAGTCGGTGACACGCAGCTCATCGGCCCAGACGACACAGTCCTTGGTCGAGTTGGCATTGTTGCGCACACCAATCATGATGACACGCACATCGCTGAGCGAGGGATTGCCCTGCACGGTGACACGGTGATTGGGATGGTCGGGGTCTTGCTCGGTGTATCTCACGGCATAGCCCACATTGGGGTCTCCGGCCATCTTGGCGGCGTTGCGCGCCTTCTTGACGTTGGTGAGCACATCGAGGTCGACGTCGAGCATGTTGTTCTCGGGCCACACCTTGTAGCGGTCGCTCACGCTGTTGGTGTTGTAGCGTCCGTGAGGCGTGAGGTCAAGTGGTATCTCATACTCATAGTAGTTGTTCTTCACATCCGAGCCCAGGCGGACGAATGCCGACACGTCACCATTGACCAGGTTAGTTGGATTGTCGACGGTGGCCTCGGCATGCAGGAACATCTGCAGCCTCTGATAGATGCGCAAGTCGTAGCTGGTGTTGCGATAGATTCCGCGGGCATCACCGGGCTGTAGTCCCTCGACGGCCACCTGCATCGACTGCTCGTTGAGCTGTGTGATTTGCGAGTGTCCCGAGTCGACAATACGTGTCACTCCCGGCGGCAGGACATAGTTGACCGGCTCGCGCGAGGCGTTCTCCTCGATGTTGACCGTGTTGACGTTGACCGTGCCCATGGCCGGTGCGTCGCCACGCATATTCAGGTTGTACTCATAATTTCGCCACTCACCGCGCATGAGCTCAAGTGTGGCAAATCTCAGGTGTGTTGTCTCCTTGAATCCCGTCATGAACATGCGCATGAAGCGGATGGTCGAGAAGTCGGTGATGTTTCCCACCTTCTTCTCATAGCGACGCAGCGGTATGCTGAACTGATACCATGTGGTGTGTTGCTTCTGTCCGTTGCGGGTGTAGGCCTCCACCTCCTGCTTATCGATGATATAGTTCGATCCCACGCGCATCGAGTCGGGATGGATGGCCACACGATACTGGAAGTATCGCTCATACTCATTGAGGGTGTTATCTTGGTTGATGTCCTCCACATCGGGCACACTGCGCGCACTCTGGTAGAGAGCGTCGCCAGTCTCCTCCGAGCTGAGCGAGTTGCCCTCGGTGCCGTTGTAGCGCTTGTATCGCTCCAGGATGTTGAGTCGCTGCTCGTCGTAGTCGTAACCGCGGAAGTAGTGGTAGTTGTCGCCACCAGGGTCGTTGATTGGCGAGTAAGGATCTTCTTCCATGCGTGCCAGAGCGTCGGCCGACAGGCGCTCGCGCAACTTCGTCACAAAGTCGCGGTAAGCGGGATACTGTCGCTCCTCGTCGGTCGACAGTCCGTTCAGTCCCACATCCTGTGCCGTGCGCGAGCCTTGCGCATTGTCAAAAGCATAGGTCATCGATGTCTGTGTCGAGACCTTACCCCAGACGGTGTTTTTGATATAAGTTGAGTCGACATTCGTGCCCAGACCGTTCTCATAGGCCTTGAGTCCGTCCTTGAGTATGTCCTCACTCACCTCGCCCAGGTTAAAATACAGGTATCCGCCGTCGCGGTTGTCCAGGTTCTCGTCCATGAAAGGATCCATGAGCCAGAACTGGATGTATTCGATGTTCGACTGCTCGAAGTTGGTGTTCTCGAGCTTGCGCATGATGCCGCCCCATCGCTTCTCGGGGTTAAGCAAGTTGCCCTGATCGTCGATGTTGTCGGCATCGAGGTTGTAGGGGCCACGCTCCTTGGGATAGAACGACAGGTTGAGCGTCTGCACGGTCGAGGCCTCGCCATAGTTCAGCTCGCGTCCCGGGAAGACCTCACTGTAGGGCACCTCGCGGATGTAGGGGTAGGACAGCTGCTCCAGGTCGTTCTTGATATATCCCGGAGCGAAACTGCTGTTACGCTGGGTAAACAGTCGGTCGATATAGTTCCATGCCAGCAGGGCTCGGTTCTTGCCATAGTCGATGTTGTTGCTCAGCGTAGCCTCAGGAAACATGCTAGGTGTTGAGCACAGGAACCATGAGTAAGGCGAACGCAGGTCGATACCGCTCTGTGTCGACTCGAAGTCGTCGATATAGCTGCTACCCTTGTTTGAGCCGGTCTTGGCTTGGTGCGGGATTAGTTGGGCAAACTCGCCCTTGAACGTGAGCGTCGAGGGTGCTGTGGCGTTGACGGTGGGAATCTTATTGAGCAGGTTGGTGAGCCACATAAACTTGGTGTTGTAGTTCATGTTCACTCCCCAGATGGTGTTGTTGACCAGCTCCTCGCCGATGACCACCTTTTCGGTGATATTCTTCTCGCCATAGTGCATCACCGTTCCGCCAATGTTGAAGTTCTTATTGAACTGGTAGTTCAGATCCAGTCCGAGCAGCGTCTTGCGTTGCATGCTGAATGTCGACTGGTTCTCAAGCGACACGCTGATGTTGGTGCCTGCGTCAATGATGCTCTGGTTGGTGATGGTCACCGTACCCATGTTATAGTCTACGGTATAGTCGCTGTTCTCAGTCAGCTCAACGCCTCCGGCGGTCACGTGTACCGATCCGCGCGGCACGTTCATGGCATTGAGGCGAATCACGTTGCCCGACGAAGCTTGATACTCTCCCTGGAGCACAAACTTGTTCTTGTCCTGGAACTGTCGGGCCACGGTCAGCGTCGAGTCGTACAGCTCCTCGTAGACATACTTGTCGGCCAGGGCATCATCGGCCATCTGCTTGCGCAAGTGCGCGCCGAAAGGCTCCACCACCGGGAAGATGACCTTGCCGCTGCTGCTGTTCACGGTGTATCCCTCGATGTAGTCAAACCGGCCGTCGATGTTGGTTTCCTGATTGGCATCCAGTCGGTCCAGGTTCATCACCTGCAGCAACGGCTTGCCGTTGATGACACCGGCGGGAATATAGGTCAACTCGGTACCGTGGTGTCGCTCAGGTACTTGATGTTGAGCTTGAAGTTCTGCTTCGACACCGAGTAGGCACCCAGCGAGTAGACGTTCTTCATCATCAGGTCCCAGTTGGGCATATTGGGCGACACGGTGGTGCCCTTGAGCATCTTCACATAGAGCGACTGGTCGGTGGCGGTGATGTCGCCCGAGAACTCACCCACTTGGTAGGTTTGTCCGCGGTAAGTGTACTGATAGGCCACAGCGATGGCCTCATCAGCATTAAGCGCGGTCTTGAGTTGTATATATCCCAGACTTGAGTTGAGCGAATACTCCGATGAGCTGAGCAGTCGTGCGCTCTCAATCTTCTCGTAGTCCTGTCCACCCTCAAAGCCGAAGGCTTGCAGCGGTTCCAGAGCGGTGGCCACCTGGCTGATGTAGCGCGCGTCGGGGTATTGCTGCTTGATTTCGTCGTACATCGTGTTGCTCTGGTTGCTGGGGTTGTCGGCGCTCATGCTGGGTGTCCAGTGGCTGCAGGCCAGGTGTCGGTTCTCGCCCAAGTCCATGAATGCCATGATGTTGCGTGCCTCATTGAAGTTGCTCCGCTTGTTGGTAATCCACACCTCGATGCGCGTTATCTGAATACCACTCGACACCAGCGGCAACCGCTTGCACCACTCATCGTAGTTATCGCGGAAGAAGTGCGCCAGGAAGAAGTTGCGGTTCTGGTCGTACTTGTCGGCCGTGATGTAGAACGCAGTGGTCTGCGCACCACCCTTGGTGTTGACCGTCTGCGACTCGCTGTTCTGCTGCGACACCAGCGCCGTGGCCGTGAGCTTGCCAAACTGCAGCTTGGTCTTGACACCGAACAATGCCGCGCTACCTCGTATCAGCGACGACCCCGTGGTCATGCTCACGTTACCAGCCTCAATGTTCTTGATGATCTCGTCTTCCTTGCCGTCGTAGGCCAACTTGAGGTTTTTGTTGTCGAAGTCGAACGTGGCATTGGTGTTGTAGGTCATGTTGAACTTCATCTTGTCGCCCACCGAGGCCTGTACGGTGGCCTGTATCTGCTGGTCGAAGTCGAAGTAGGTCTTGCGGCGCGACTGCACCGACAGTGCCGGGTTGTCAGTCTTATTGCTCTTCACGCCCATGTTGACGTTGACCGAGCCTTGCGTCTTCAACTGCACGCCACCGGGTCCGAAGATTTTCTCCAACGGCCCCAGTCCAAACTGCATGTCCAGGAAGTTGAACGGGTTTTTCTCCTTCTCCTCGGCAGTCTCTGAATACTTCTTGCGGTAGTAGTCCTGCATGGTCTGGCGCAGGTACATATTGTTATACTCGTCGGCCGAGAGGATAAACGGTGTGACGATGTCGTTGTCGCCCAGCTTGGTGTGGATTACGTAGCACCCGGTCTCAATGTCATACTCGGCCACCGTGGTGATGTTGCTGGGCGACTTGAGGTCGAGCGAATACTCATCGCTGCCCTGCACGTCGCTATAGCTGCTGGGCACGGTGGGGTGCACGTTAAACTGGACATTGAGCGTGTCCAGTGGGTTGCGCGTCGATCCGCCCGTCGGCTGTGTGGGCATGTGCTGTGTGGGCGGTGGTGGTGGCGGTGCCAGTTTGCTTG
>JAFUVK010000193.1 GCA_017477555.1 Muribaculaceae bacterium | reverse complement strand
TGGTGGTGGCGGTGGCGGCGGCACTGGTGGTGGCGGTGGCGGCATTGGTGGTGGCGGTGGCGGCGGCACTGGTGGTGGCACAGAATCGCAAGAGCAAACGTCGGTCAAGCAGAGCGGCAACAAGTTTGCCATCATCCAGCTGCCCGAGAACGTGGCGCACACGATGTGCGAGGATGCCAGCAACATCTACCTGCTCGAGACGGTCAACTCATGGGGAGCGAGCAGCAACGCTGTGGTGGCTATCAACAAAGCAACCGGAGCCATCAGCGACATAATCGCGCCGCAGACGGTGGCCGAGCGAGCCAACATCCACCACATCGGTTCAGACGGCAAGCATCTGTATGTGGCCAGCGAGGAGCTGGGCATCCGCCGCTACGATGGCAAGAGCCTCGCCAGCTCGACACAGATTGTCAACGGCCACTGCCATGACAATGGCGAGCGGGGCAAGATTATCTTCTCGCCCAATGGCCGCTATATGGCCTACGCCGGCAACTGCTGCTATGTCTTCGACCTGCAAGACGGCAACCGCCGAGTGAAACGCTATCTGGGCGACTCGTTTGTTGACGCGACACTCACCGACGCGGGCGACCTCTACAAGGTGTGGGACTGGGAGCTGGCCCTAGCCCGCAACAACGGCATCGAGAACGACGAAGGCATCGAGAGCCGTTCGGTGGGCATCTTGCTGGGCGGCGGTCCGCGCTGTCTGCAAGTCATCGGCGACGAGGTGTATCTTGTGGGCCAGAGCAAGGTGGTCAAGACCGGTTGTGGCCAGTTTGAGTGGAACGAAGTGGGCGGTTTCGCCGACCCACTGACTCCGGAGCAGGCTTACCTGACGCGTCAGGGTCGCGGCTTTGCCGCCGTGTCAGGCGACATGAGCCATCGGTTCGCCACGGTGAGCGTTGCCGGCGGCTCGCTGACGGTCGGCGCACTGGGTGCACTGAACACAGGCATCAAGAGCTCGCGACACGAGGAAACCGCCAGTACAGCCGAGTTGGTGTATATCGACAACAATGGCAACACATGGCTGCAGACCAACGACTTCACGCTGGTGGTCTACAATGCCGATGGCATCCGGGGGCTGTCGGGCATCGCCGGCAAGCATGTCAATTACAAACGATAAAAATAGTCCATCGGTCAAAATCATGCTCTCAAAGTTGCAAAACCGAAAAAAACAGCTAACTTTGCGTCGTTAAACCAGAGAGAAATTACCTTTTGTCGAGGCGGACGGCACAGGGGTGCCGTCCCTACAGCCTTGACACAGCAACAAGAGCCATTCACCGCCCCGAGGGGCGGCCGAGGCTCGCACCCTTTTTCAGTTTATAGTTAAAAGTTTATAGTTAAAAGTCCCCGCTATGAATGCTAAACTATTAACTATAAACTGTACTTCATTCCCCCGCCTCCAATCGAATAGCACCGGGGTTGCGCTGGCGCTTCACCACGGCCTGTGGTCTGACTTCACCGGGGTTGCGCTGACGCTTCACCCCGGCCTGTGGTCTGACGCCCTTTCAGGGCTTGTTCGTTTGATTGGTCGCTGTCACCGGGGTTGCGCTGACGCTTCACCCCGGCCTGTGTTCTGATGCCCTTTCAGGGCTTGTTCGTTTGTTTTGTCTCTGTCTCGAGCGAGCTCGGCTCTGCACTCGTTTGCACGAGATTTGGATAACCACGAAGTGCTCGCGACCGAACGGGAGCCCGAAGGGCAAGCGCAACGCGCGCAGCAATCTCGGCGGCGCCTCAGCAATCGAAGCAAGCTTCATTGCGTTCGGCTTGCACAAGATTTGTGAGATTGGTTTGAAATGTGTAATTTTGCAGTGCAAAAAAAGATTGAAATTACACAATGGATACGATTGAGAAATACGAATTGGCCTTGTATGAGGACCTGAAAGGATACCTGCTGGAGCAGGGCGAGGTGGACGAGCACATGCCGGAATGCCCCGATGTAGAGGAGCGCTGGCAAGCCATCGGCGAGGCTTATCTGCCCGACGGCATCCGCGAGTTCCAGGCCTACCCCACCGCATCGCTGGGCTGGATGATGTACATCGGCATGGCCATCGCACGGTTCTGGGACGAGGACTGGAACCTGTACAAGCACATCGCCAACCTGTATGCACTGCTGCGCGACAAGCGCGGCTATGACCAGCTGGACGAGTATGTGCGCGAGGGCGTGTTGCTGCTGCGCGGCGAGGCCTACGACCAGACAGAGCAGCTGGTGAGCGCCTGTGCCACGCGTACCCACACGTTGCTCATGCGCCAGGGCTTCGAGCCGGGCACGGTGGACGCAATGAAGGGCTACGTGGCCAGTCTGCGCCAGCTCTACCTGATGGGTATGTCGGTGGAGCTGCACCGGCTGGGATACCACATGACAAGGCAAAATATATAATTCATCATTTATAATTTATAATTTCGAGTGTTCGAGCATTCGAAGTCTCGAGCTAAAGTCTAACGTCTAACACCTAAATGAAAATAAGATGAAAAAGATTATTTCTTGCCTGCTGGCGATGCTAGGCATCGGCACTGCCTGCACCACGGCTCACGATGTGGACGTGAACGAATTTACCGACCTGATCAAACAGGATGACGTCGAGCTGCTGGACGTGCGCACCCCCGATGAGTATGCCCAAGGACACCTCGCGGGCGCACTCAACGTGGATGTAAACCTGGACAACTTTGCCGACATCGCATTGGCACTGTTGCGTCCCAACCACCGCGTGGCTGTGTACTGCCGCAGTGGCCGCCGCTCGGCCAAGGCCGCCGAGCTGTTGACCCAAAAGGGGCTGCGTGTTGTCAACCTGAAGGGTGGCATCGAGGCTTGGAAGAAGCAGGGCAAGCCTGTGGCCCAGCCCGGTGTGGCATACGACACGCTGCAGACCCCAGGTGGACAGCGTGTGATGATATTCCCGCTGATGCATGCCAGCCTGCGCCTGCGTCTGGGCGATGTCGAGCTGTACGTCGACCCGGTGAGTGAGCTTGGCGACCGCAAAGTGGACTACTGGCATAAGCCGGCTGCTCACCTGGTGCTGGTCACACATGAGCATGCCGACCACCTGGACGAGACGGCCATCAACGACTTGTGCTACCAGCAGGGCAAACTCATCACCAATGCCCGCTGCGACAGCCTGCTGAGTGGCCGAGCCCAAAAGGTGATGGCCAATGGCGACCACGCCACCGAGCATGGCATCACCATCGATGCCGTGCCGGCCTATAACACCACGCCAGGCCATGAGAAGTATCACCCCAAGGGCCGCGATAACGGCTTTGTGCTGACCTACGACGGCCTGCGCATCTATGTGGCCGGCGACACCGAGGACATTCCCGAGATGTCGGCGCTGAAGGACATCGACATCGCCTTCCTGCCGTGCAATCAGCCCTACACGATGACTGTGGAACAGCTGGTGCGTGCCGCCCGTGTCATCAAGCCCAAGGTGGTCTATCCCTACCATTACAGCCAGACCGACATCAGCCAGCTGCCTGAGTTACTTAAGGCCGATGGCATCGAGGTGCGCCTGCGCCACTGGGAGCCATAGACAGCGAACAGCAGACAACGAGGCCAATACCTTCACCAGGGTTGCGCTGGCGCTTCACCCCGGCCTGTGGTCCAGCGCCCTTTCAGGGCTTGTTCGCTGTTCAGTCACCGGGCTGCATTCAACATTACCTTTTGCCGAGGCGGACGGCACAGGGGTGCCGTCCCTACCGCCCCCTCTCCTTAATTCCCTTTAACTCCTTAACTTCTTAACTACTTCAGAAACTTAAGTTACGAATCATTCGCTGCATACCGGCATTATTTACTACCTTTGCGTGACCAAACTGTAATGCAAGAGAATGACAAAAGAAAATGACCCGATGGGGAGGGCGATTGCCGAGTATCAAACCACTGGACGAGCCGAGCGGCTGAGGGTGTTCTCACCCATGTTTGACGAGGACGAGATACCCGTGGCGACGTTGTTCAGAGACGTGGATGAGATGCCGGCCATTGAGCGCGAGGCACTGAGGTTGACGCGTGGCGCGACGCTCGACGTGGGTGCCGGCGCAGGATGCCACTCACTGCCCCTGCAAGCACGGGGCATCGACGTGACTGCCATCGACATATCGCCGCTGGCGGTGGAGACGATGCGGCAGCGCGGCGTACGCCGGGCCACTGAGCAAGACTTCTACGACACGCGCGGCAAGTACGACACCATCCTGATGCTGATGAACGGCATCGGCATCGTGGGCACACTGGCCGAGATGCCACGCTTCTTCAGCCAGCTCGCCCGTATTCTGGCACCGGGCGGGCAGGTGTTGTGCGACTCGTCGGACATCTGCTACGTCTTCGAGAACGAGGACGGCATCATCGAGCTGCCGCCCGGCGAGGGTTACTACGGCGAGTTGGAGTACCGCATGCAGTACCGCGACACCATCGGCGAGCCGTTCGCCTGGCTTTACATCGACCCCGACACCCTGGCCGAGCAAGCACTGCGCCATGGCTTCCGCGCCGAGGTCATCGCTCGCGGCGACCACTACGACTACCTGGCCCTGATTCAAAAGTCAAAGTAGCTATTTTTTCAGCAGCTCAAAGAATAACTATCCCGTGATTCACTCGCAGTAAACCAGCCGACTAGGAAACTAGCGAGTGGGCTACCTGGAGAGGAGCGATTTACTGGGATTAACATTGTTTGTGGCAGATGTGCCATTATTTGGCACTCGACAGGTCTACCTTTGCAGTAGAAAAACAAATTAAATGACTGCAAAGATGAAGACGAATGACAATAACTTGCTGAAAATGAGCGACCACATCGTGGCACAGCTTGAGAACAACGGGCGCGTGATAGCCAACGTGAGCACGAGCAACATAGGCAGCATCGACGAGCTTATCGGCATGGTTCGCACACTGGCAGGCAAATTCATGGGGCTGGCGCGACTCACCATCCGCAACCAGACGCAAGGGTGGAGCCGAGTCATCGCACTGGCATCGCGCCGCTGCTCCGCTCCGTCCTACAGCCGCCCTACCCCACTGCCCACCATGCAGGGTCGGCAATATCTCATTCCCTTTGCCGGTTGACAGTCGGGGATTATTCATTAAACTTTCGGTAGTAGCTACTTTCCGGCAGTTAAGGAGTTGTAGAGCCGCATAGACTGCCAAGGCGGCCGCCGCTGCTCACAAACCTCTACCCCCTAACTCTCTACCCTCAAGGCAGGGGAGAGGGATTCGCCGCCGCTCCTCAGCCCGGGCAACAGGGCTACGTCGTCAAGGTGGCGCGCAGCAGTTCGCTCACGGTGATGGCGGCGGCGACACCCACGTTGAGCGACTCGCTCCTCTGGCCCTGGCGCGGTGCGGCAGGGATGAGCAGGCGGTGAGTGACACGCTCCGCCACCTTGGCCCCGATGCCCTTGCCCTCGTTGCCAAACACGACAAAGCCTCGCGGTTCGAGCGACTGAGCGTAGATGTTGTCGCCGTCGAGAAAGGTGCCGTAGATGGGCAGACCCTCAAAGTCGTCGAACACGTTATCCAGCTCCTGGTAGTGTACCGTCACACGCGAAATGGCCCCCATGGTGGCCTGCACCACCTTGTGGTTGTAGACATCGACGGTGGTGGGGCTGGCGAAGATGTCGCGGATGCCATACCAGTCGGCCAGACGGATGATGGTGCCCAGGTTGCCCGGATCCTGGATGTTGTCGAGCACGATGTTCAGCCCACGGCGCACTCGCTCGGTGTCGACCTCATGCTGCGGAATCTCGTAGACGGCAATCACATCGCTCGGCGTGGAGAACTGCGACATGCGCGCCATTTGCCCCTTGGGGGCCAGCACCAGCCTGTCGTAGTGGCTGGCGTTGCCGCACTGCTCGTACCATGCCCGTGTGGCAATGAGGTAGCGGCACTGGAACGCGTCCCACGTGTCGCGCACGCATTTGGTTCCCTCGGCCACAAACAATCCTTCGTCGTCGCGATTCTTCTTCAAGGCCAGCGATCGCACCAGTTTGATGATACCAGTGTTGATGTCTGTCATAAGGTTTGCAATTTTTCGGCAAAGGTAGTATAAATCATCGAGAATTTTTAGTAACCGTCAATTATTTTCTCAGGTTTAGCTCAAGGTTAGCGGTGTAGGGACGGCGCTCCCGCGCCGTCCGCCTCGACAAAAGGTAATGTTGAATGCAGCACCGCTTGCGGACGGCACAGGGGTGCCGTCCCTACATCGGCCAGGCTGTATAACGCCCAACTGCTGTTGTGGCTGCCACTTAGCACACCCCTTTTAGGGGGGGCTTGGGGGGACTGTAGGGACGGCGCTCCCGCGCCGTCCGCCTCGACAAAAGGTAATGTTGAATGCAGCACCGCTTGCGGACGGCACAGGGGTGCCGTCCCTACATCGGCCAGGCTGTATAACGCCCAACTGCTGTTGTGGCTGCCACTTTGCTAGGGGGACTTGGGGGGACTGTAGGGACGGCACAGGGGTGCCGTCCCTACTCGTCCCTTCTCAACCCCTCCCTGGCGTGCGGCTGATCACGCGGCACGCCGCGTCCCTACCTCGCTACTCAACTCCTCACATAACCGCTGCCGGGGGAAATGGAGCCTCATTTTGCAATTTCATCGAACTCACGTTCGTTAGGGGTGGTCTGCTTCGCAGTCGTCGGCCTCCTCCATTTCGTAGTATTGCTCGATGAGTTGGTTAAGTTTTGTGATATTGAAACTGACCAACGCGTCGTGCCGCTTGGACTGCTCAAGCATCGAGAGCATCCGCTGCAGCTGGTCAATGTCAATCTCCATGAAGAAGTTGTCATCGATGGGTACGCTGAAGAGCCACTCACAATGCTCGATGCCCCCTTTCATTCGCTTTTGCCACTGCTCGCAATATTTCTCATGGCTATCGGCAGCGAAAAGCAGCACATAAGGGTGATCGCCCTGATAGTGGCCCAAATAACCAAACAGAGCCACCGTCTTGCCGAGTCGCTTCACCTCATAGTCGCATCCCGTCATGTAAGGTGACTGTGGATACCTCGATGTGTAGCGGTTGGGGTTGTCCTTGTCGCGCGTGAACACAATCTCACCACCATCGCCGCTGGTGTCATAGACATAGCCGTCGGGCAGCACCTTCTTGAGTTTGTAAACATTGATTTGGTCGCACAGAACCGAGACCTTCGACATGTCTATCATGTCCTGACCCGCTGCACAGAGGCAGATGAATGCCAATGCGACGCAGATGCTCGCCTTGCGTAAGGTGTCGAATAAATGAATTTCACGCATAGTTGTCAGTGTTTAATTTAGGAAGTATCTACTATTCGGTAGTTAAAGGAGATAAGGAGTTAAGACGATAGTCTTTTTGTTCGCTGTTCGCTATTCGCTAATCAGGTAACGTCTTAACTCCATTTAACTACTTTAACTCCTTAACTACTTATTTATTGTGCATTATGCATTGTCTCAAACCCCACCCCTGGCCCCTCCCCTTTGGGAAAGGGGAGGGGAGGCAGTCAGGTTGTGATTGTGCATTATGCATTATGCATTGATTACTGCTTGCCCAGCATGATGTTGACCACCATGTTGACGTCACTCACATCGATGCCACCCTGGCCGTCGACATTGGCATTGGGATAGTTGCTGGCGTTTTCCTTGCCCAACATGATGTTGACGAGGATGTTGACATCGGCCACGTCGACCGCTCCGTTACCATCCACGTCGCCAGGCATAGCGCTCCACAGGTCGAGCTGCACCGGGCTGGTGTAGTCGCCGCCCAGCAGGCTCTTGTCAACCGCCAGATAGGCTTGACCTAAGTTAAGCTTCATAAAGAGGTCGACACTGTTGGCAAACAAATTCCACTGCTCGCAACTGCCTCCCAAGAAATAAATCTTGCTGTCGTCGGGATTGGCGGCGAAGGGGGCGTAAGGGATGTCCTCGATACCAAGCAGAGGCAGCAGCATGTTGTCGCCCACAGCCGGTGCCGACGATGCCGCTTGCAGCAGATAGCGCGTCGCGGGTTGTCCTTTCAGCACCAGGCCTGTGCGCTCGGGAATGGCACTGCTCGACAATCGTGTGGTGGTGGCCATACGGCTGCTGCTGTTGTATCCCGTCACGCGGTAGGCGGTCAGGCCTTCAGGAAGGGTGACACCCTGCGAACTGGCAAAGCTCAAGAAGCCGTTGTCCTCGGTCTTCACCCAAGGCAGGAAGTTATAGTCATACCTCTCGGTCCATGCCAGCAGGCAAGGGTTGAACACATAGAACTTGAAGTCGGAAGCATTGTTGCCGACAAACTCCTCGCCCAGCGTGAGCTTGTTGGGCATATCTTCGGTAGCAAATATCAGTGTGCTCAGTGACGTGGCTCCATAGAAGGCCCCGTCGCCGATGGTCTTGACCGTCGATGGCACCTCCACAATGGTGACAGCGGTTCCGGTGAAGGCGTTTGCCTCGATAGCGCGCACCTCATACACGGTGCCCATATAGTTGAATGCCGGCGGGATCACCACATTGCCCGAGTAAGTAGTAACACCTTGCGGTGCGATGAGTGTGACACCGCTCGTACCACTAATCTCCTCATACCACAGTCCCATGTACTTGAAGCCGCGCGTCATCGGCATGCTGATGACCACATCCTGGCGGCTGATCGTATTGCCGCTGGCGTCGACCACTGTGCCGTTGCTGTCGAAGGTTGCCCCTGCCGGTTGCGTGATGGCCAGGCCGTCGTTCAGTGTGGTCGGCATGTGGAAGATGCAATATGTGGTGCCATTGGCAGTCACCCAGGTGTCCGTACCGCTCACAATCAGTTTGGGCGCGGCCGTCGAGCCATAGCCAAAGATACCATACTTGCCGGTAAAATGAGCTTCAACACCACCCTGGATGGTGAGTGTGGCTTGGTCATTCACATAGCAGCCGAAGCCGTCGCTGCCGGTAGCACTGGCATTGAGCGTGCCCGTGCCGGTGATGGTCATCGGCTTTTTGACCGAAATGTTGCTTCCCGCTCCCGACGTCGCACTGAGCGAATTGGTGCCAACGACATTGATGGTCAAGCCGTCGATTTTGCTCATGATATTGGTCGTCTCGGACGTCAGGGTGGCATTGTTCAGCAACAGCGTTTTGGAGGTGGCATTGTAGGTCACAGTGCCGGTCACACCGTCAATCACGCTCAAGTTGCCGGCATTCTCACTGGTCACCTGCGTGGCGTTGATCCACAGGTCGAAGGTCACCATGTCGTTCTCGTCAATATAGACTGGGGTGGTCGATGATGTCGCGCCATCGCTGCTCTGCAGGCGCAGGCATGCATCGCCGCTGGAGACGCTGATAGCCGATGTGGCTTTGTTGAATTTGGTGCCATCGAAGGTGTAGTACCAGAGGCTACTGCCTCCGTTGTAACTCACATAATCATTGTCGGCAGGGACACCCATCAAGTGGTTGTTGCTGTAAGTGGAGGGAGTTGCGCCTTGGGGCAGTGGCAAGAACTTGTAGATTTGTCCCACGGTGCCATTGAAAAGCATGGCAGTGCCATCGGCAATGGTTGCGGTGTTGGACAACTTACTGCGCATAACCGTTTGAGTGGACGCATTATAGGCAGGAACGGTGTAGAAGTCGCCTGTAGAGGGCAATTGGATGCCATTCTTGGCGGGAACCGAGATGGCCGACCAAGCGGTGGTGGGCTTGAGGTAAGGCAACACGCAGTCTCGCGACGAGCCGTCTTGGGTCCATATCTGGGCGGAGCGGGCCGTTTTGTTGTACTGCTTCAGCGGCACATATATCAGTGTATTATCATCTATGGAATTGATGAGAGTAATACCCAGTGTCGTGGCCGTCTGGCGGTTCAAGAAGATGCTCGGCAGTTGGTGACAGTCAAAGAAGGCGAAGTTGCCAATCTCGGCAACACTCTCGGGCACATCCACCTCAGTTTTCAGCCCGGTGCAACCGCGAAACGCATATTCGCCGATGCGCGTGATGGTGTTGGGAATGGTGAGTTGTCTGAAGTTCTCACCTTGATGTTCCTCAAAGTTGTTACCATCAACACCGACGAAAGCGTAGTGGGTGGTGGCATCCATGCAACCGTCGCCAATCTCCGTCATGGTGTATTCGGTGCTTTGAAATTGTGTAATGTTATCATATGACATGTTGTCTTTCTCGGTAGTCCTGAAGCCAGTCGTAGAACCGCTTGTAACCTTGGCATTGCCGTTGTGTACATATTTTGCAGTCTTCGAACTCGCATTGAGCACCGTCATGCGATAGGGGGTGGTCCACAGGTCGGAGCCGCGGTAGAAGTCAAATGACCCGGCGCGCACCCACGTGTCTTCGTCAAACACCGCTTTGATGCCTGCATCACCACGGTAGGCACGCAGGTACTCGTAGGGCACATACAGCAGATGGCCGTCCCAGTCGTAGGCATTGCTGGCATTAGTGTTCACGCGGCGGCACCAGTCTGCACGCGTCGAGGAGAACACGCCGTATGGCACGTTCAAGAAGATGGCGTCGAGGTGACGCGCATACTGGAAGGCATTGGAGGCGATGGTGGTGACACTGCTGGGGATAACCACGATGTTCTCATGCACAGGCTCGCTCAGGCCATTGCCATACTCGTCGCTCATAAACGCCTGGGCACCAATCTTCTTCACGCCATAGGGGATGATGATGTAGCGGCAGTTGACCCAGGCCAGGCCCAGAACAGGAATCTCGGTGATGTTGGGCGACAGACGCAAGGAGTCAAGTTGAGTGGAGCCGGCCAGGAAGCGCGACCCGATCTTGGTCACCGAGTTGGGCATAATCACCTGCTCGACCGCAGTCGAGCGGAACGCATCCTTGCCGATGGTGGTCAAGCGTTTGCCCAGCGTGATGTTCGGGGTCGAGCATCTGAACAGCGACGAGTCGCCGAACTCCACCGGGTTGGGAATCCAGAAGCCGCCCGAGCAGCCAGTCAATCCGGCGAACGCCAAGGCACCAATCTTCTTGATGCCCTTGCCGCCGGTCACCCGCGTGATCGCAGTCTGGTCGCGGAACACCTCGCGCTGCACCTCGGTGGTGATGTAGGTCTTGCCGCGGTGGGTCTCGGTGTCGCGGAAGGTGATGGTGCCGTTGAAGTTACCTGTCGAGCCGAGATAGGCTCTCACCACGGTCAGCTGCCCGTCGGCGGCAGCACTCTGCACGTAGGTGTCGGTATAGGGCGAGGCGCTGTTCACGGTGTAGTACAGCGTGTAGTCGATGTAGGTACCCGTGGCCACCTTGCCGTAGGTGAAGTCGTAGGAATCTTCGACCACGCTCGAGATTTTGCTGCTCCAGCCGCCCGACCACCAACTGCCGGTCTTATAGTAGTTGGTGCGCCACAGCGGCACATGCAGGGTCACGCCACCGGCCCAGCTGGCGAGCGCCGAACCGCTCTGCAATCCCGACGGGAGGGTCTTCAGATTGATGTACAGATGCTTGAGGGTTGTGGTGCTCAGGCCCGAAAAGGTGTTAGAGTACATCGTGGTGACCGAACTGGGAATGCGGATGGTCTGAACGTAGGCCATGTTGTAGAAGGCAGAATTGCCGATGGTCTTCACGCCGTAGGGAATGTCGACTGTGGTGAGTTTTGCTCCCGCCATGCAGTAGGACTGGAGGGTGGTCAACGTGTTGGGCAGCGAACTGCTCAAGTCTTGCATGACGGCAGGCTTGGTGCCGCCACCCATCTGACACAAAGTGGTCTTTGCCTTGTTGTAGAGGCAGTTGGGCGAGTTGGCATCGGCGGCAAAGTAGTTATTCGAACTGCTCACGGTGAACTGGGTCAGGTTGCCGCAATAGGCGAACGCTCCTTGGCTATAGCTTGTGACAGAACTGGGAATGTAGACACTCGACACACCCGTTCCGGCAAAGCAGAATGGGCCCAATTGTTGCACACCCTGGCTGCTCTCGCTGGAACCATACAGTTGCAGCGTCGTCAGGTTCTTGCAGTTGTAGAATGCTGTATAACCAATCACCTTGGCGCTCACGATGGCCTTGGTCAGCGCCGTGCTGCCATTGAAGGCATCGGCGTCAATCGTGTCAATCTTGTTGGTGCTGCTCATGTCCAATGTCTCGATAGTGCTGCAACGATAGCGCATCGACTTGTCAATGCGGGTGACATAGAAATTACCAAGACCTTGAGAATAACTTTGGTTAATACCGATTTTGAGCGTCTTGTTCGTGGCACTGGAGCGGGCGTCGGCACCCAGCAGCTTCAATTTGCCGTAGGTCTGCGTGGCAGGATCCCAGCCTTGGGTGACGTTCAGGTAGACATCATACAGGTTGTTGGTGCTACTGCTGCCCATGACATGGGAGTGGAAGTCGGCGGCAGTGGGGCTCCTCTGCACAGTGAAGTTGCTGGTGATAAGACTCACCGCATTGGCTGCCGTCATGCCGTCGGGTGTGGCACAGGTCCAATAGCGCGTGCCACTCACGGTGCCCAGTCCCTGAAATGCGTTGCTCGTCAATGTCGGCATGGTCTCGGCCGCACAGTTAATCCAGGTGATAGGTGCATTGTAGAAGACACCATTTGCGAGGCTCTTGATACTGCTCGGCAAATCGACAGTGTTCAGGCTCGTGCAGCCGTTGAACGCATACTGGTGGATATCTTCCACACCATACTGGATGGTGACTCTTTGAATCGATGTCTTGCCGAAAAAAGCATTGGGACCGATTGTCTTCACCTTGTAGTACTTCTGTGTACTCGAGTCAAAGCAGTAGCCGGGGATGGTGATTGACGTGGGGCTGCCGGTGTAGCCACTCTTGAAGCCAAAAATGGTGGCTGTACCGTCGGCCTGGACGTTGTACTGGAAATCACCATAGTCAAATGCGCTGGCGGCTATCGCCACCATCGCAAAGAGTAGGGTAAGTAATTTCTTTTTCATATTGGTTAATTTTTAACTATTAATAGATGTTAATCGCTAGTATTGTTTTTTCATGATGCAAAATTACTGCTTCTCAGTCGATGCTCAATTGACATTTTTGACCAAAATGCTTGACATTTTTGACCAACACCCTCAAAACCATGCATTTTGTAAGAAATCTCCTAGTCGATGTAAGAAATCTCCTAGTCGGTCGGATTTGCCATTGGATGAGTTGGCACAATGGCACACGTTGACCGTGGACAGCGTATGCCTTATAGATAATGCCTGACGGGGAACGGCAAGTGGAAGAACTGCCGTTTTCGGGTGGGGTTTGAACGCACAATCGACAACAACTTGCGGTTGCTGTGCCAATCATTGGTTTGAACGATATGTTGCAGACCATGCATCATGCCCGATTTTGCGTAATGATAGTTTCCCAAGTATGTCATCGCCATCTTGGTGGCAATGGCTCGATATTGTATTACGACAAAGTTACAGATTCTTTCAAAAAAACGCTAAAGAAATCTCCCACAAAAATAGGGGAAACCGATATTTTTTACTGAAAATAGTAGGTTTTTAGGATAGAAATTGCGATAGCCACCCAAGGCAAGCGGGAGGCGCAAAAAGATTCGCCTTGCATGGCCCACGGGCCACGCAAGGCGAACTGATGAAAATTGTGTAGGGGATTACTCCTCGGCTGTGGCCTCAGAGCGCATCTTGTAGAACGAGCGATAGACAAAGAACAAGCCTACCGCTAGTGGTGTCAACTAGATGAACAGGTCATCTAGTGTCACCACAGCTGCGATGTGTTCGCTATAGGCATTGCGTGTGAGTGGATAGGACGTAATCATCGTGGGAATGACACCACCACGATAGGCTGTTTGTTCAATAAACATGCCGATTCGCCTCTGGAGTTTCAAATACTCCTCTTTTGAGAGTGAGTATTCTCGCATACTGAATTTTGCCTCGCAGATATTCACCATGCGGTCGGCCCGCTCAATCACTAGGTCAATCTGCGCACGAGAGCCAGACTGCTCGTCAGTGCCGCGCCATGAATAAAACTCTGTCCTGATGGCATCAATGCGCAGAGCGTTTTTTATTTGTTGGATATGTTTCATGCACACTCGCTCAAACGACACTCCTGTCCAGGCATTGAGTGCCGGGGTGTTGAGACTGTTGGTCCAGAAGTGGGTGTCGGTCGTGCCATTTTTCAAAAACTGAAAATAGAATAGGCTGAACATGTCGCACAATTGATAGATGCCATTGCGTTGACTGATTTTTTTCAGTTTTGTGCGATAGAATCGAATGATGTCGCAGTCAATCAGGTTCTTCAGCATCATCGTCAGGCGACCATTGGCATTCTTGCCTATGGCTTGAGCAATCTCGTCGCGAGTCATCCCGTCGTGTTTGTGAGCCAGGACTTCGATGATGGCTATATAAGGGTCCGGCCTGGTGAACATTGTGCTATAGAGTCGGGCAAACTCGCGCTGCATCTCACTGCCGCTTGCAAAGAAGATGCGGTCAAAATTTTGGGCCAGACTCTCCGACTTGCTCAGGCTAGCCAGATAATAAGGAATACCTCCCATGGCCATATAGGTTTGAGTGATGGCAATACGGTCCCAATTGAAACCGTTGGCCAACAGATATTGCTCTGTCTCGCGCAAACTGAATTCTTGCAGGTGTATCTCGTGCGTGATGCGTTCGTGCAAGCCGCCATGACTGTCGATGACATGGCTCATCATCCATGAGGTGGACGAACCACACACAATCAACATCAACTCGGGTTGCAATGCCCCCCAACTGTTCCAGAAGTAGCCGAGTGCCAGGGCAAAGTCCGACTTCGGCGTGTCAAAGCAAGGGAGTTCGTCAATGAAGACGATGCAACGCTCACCACGAGTGATGCGGCGCATCAAGTAGTGCCGCAGCGCAGTGAATGCCGCATACCAGTTGTCGGGTGTCTTGTCAAGAGGCGCACCATACATGTCGAGGGCATCAACAAAGGCGTGCATCTGGGCAAAGGCGTTACCATCGATGACACCTGTCATGGAGAAACTGAGCCGATTGCCGAACACATTCTGTATCAAGAAGGTTTTGCCAACGCGTCTTCGGCCATACAATGCAATAAACTCGGCCTTGCCCGAGGCGGCATAGTCCTCAAGCAACGCAGTTTCCTGCTCGCGACCGATGATGGAACTTGGAGTGAACATAGGCTAAAATATTTTTCGTGGCACAAAGATAGCATATTATTTTCATTTCAAAGTGCTAAATCGAAAAAAAATTGCTCGATTTAGCACTTTTTTGTCTCATAAAAGTGCTAAACCGATGAAAAAATGCTCGATTTAGCACTTTTATACCCTCGGCTGAACAGAAAGAGCGGGCAGAAAGAGCGGGCAAAAAGATTCGCCTTGCATGGCCCACGGGCCACACAAGGCGAACTGATGAAAATTGTATATGTCGCTAAAAGATTACTCAGCCTCAGAGCGCATCTTGTAGAACGAGCGGTAGACAAAGAACAAGCCAATGGCCACAAAGCACACACCAAACCACGGAGCGATGTCGCGGAACGACTCGCTGATGGCGATCTCCATGGCCAGCACACCAAACAGGGTGGTGAACTTGATGATGGGGTTCAGTGCCACCGAGCTGGTGTCCTTGAACGGGTCGCCAACGGTGTCGCCCACCACCGAAGCGTCGTGCAGCGGAGTGCCCTTGGCATCGAGGTCGACCTCAACCACCTTCTTGGCATTGTCCCATGCACCACCGGCATCGGCCATAAACACAGCTTGGAACAGACCGAACACAGCAATCGAAATCAGGTAGCTCACGAACAAGCACACGGCGTCTTGAGCACCGATGCTGGCCGGTGACGACAGACAAGCGAAGCCCAGCGCGAAGCAGAAAATCGAGATGAAGATGTTGAACATACCCTTCTGGGCATACTCGGTGCAGATCTTCACCACTTCCTGGCTCTTGCTGATGTCGGCCTTCTTCGGAGCATTCGGGTCGAGCTTGATGTTGTTCTTGATGAACGCCACGGCACGGTTGGCACCTGTGGTGACGGCCTGCATCGACGAACCGGTGAACCAGAAGATGACGCAACCACCCAGGATGAAGCCCAAGATTGAGTATGGGTTCAGCAGGTTGAGCACGGCCTCGGGCTCAATGCCCAGCGTCTTGCCAATCATCAGGATGAGCGAGAAAATCATCGTGGTCGAACCGGCGACTGCCGTGCCGATGAGCACCGGCTTGGCCGTGGCCTTGAACGTGTTGCCGGCACCGTCGTTGGCCTCAAGATAGTGCTTGGCCTTCTCCCAGTCGGGCGTGAAGCCAAACTCGTCCTTGATCTCCTGCTCGGCCTTGGCCTTGTCGTCCTCGATGAGCGAGAGCTCATACACCGACTGGGCATTGTCGGTCACCGGGCCATAGCTGTCCACGGCGATGGTCACAGGACCCATGCCCAGCATGCCGAAGGCAACCAGACCGAAGGCAAAGATGCTCGCATACTTGCCATAGTGGCCAAAGAGGTCGCTGATGCCAAACTGCGTAGCGGCAAAGTAGGCCAGCAGCATCAGCAGGAAGAACACGAAGCCGGTCCAGAAGCTGCCGAAGTTGCCCGACACCAGACCGCTCAGGATGTTGAGCGATGCACCACCTTGGCGCGAAGTGTTGACCACCTCCTGCACGTGGGCCGATGTGGGCGAGGTATACAGCTTGGTGAATTCAGGAATCAAGGCAGCGCCCAGGGTGCCGCAGCTGATGATTGTGGCCAGGCCCAGCCACCAGTTGTGACCCAGGTCGGCAAGCAACAGATAGCTGGCGACAAACGTGCCGATAATCGACATGATCGACGTGATCCACACCAGGCTCGTCAGCGGCTTCTCAAAGTCCATGTCGTCGACACTGCTGTATTTAGCTTTAGATATACCATTGTTGATATAATAGGAGAGGACCGAGGCGACCACACCCAGGATGCGCATCACAAAGATCCACACCAGCAGCTTAATCTGCATCGAGGGGTCGGGTACGGCAAGCAGGATGAACGACACCAGAGCCACACCGGTCACACCATAGGTCTCGAAACCATCGGCGGTCGGGCCTATCGAGTCGCCGGCGTTGTCGCCCGTGCAGTCGGCAATCACACCGGGGTTGCGCGGGTCGTCCTCGCCAATCTTGAACACCACCTTCATCAGGTCGCTGCCGATGTCGGCAATCTTGGTGAAGATGCCGCCGGCAATGCGCAGTGCGCTGGCGCCCAGCGACTCGCCGATGGCAAAGCCAATGAAGCAGCTGCCGGCCAGGTCGGCGGGCATGAACAGCAAGATGGTCAGCATCAGCACCAGCTCAACACAGATGAGCAGGATGCCGATGCTCATGCCGGCCGTCAACGGGATGTTGAGCAGGTCGAGCGGGCGGCGACGAAGCGAGGCGAAGGCCATGCGCGCATTGGCATAGGTGTTCATGCGAACACCGAACCATGCCACGGCATACGAGCCCATCACACCGATTACCGTCCAGCCCAGAATCAGCAACACCGAACTCAGGGGCATGCCCTCAAGCACTGCAAAGTAGAGCAGTACGGCAAGGCCGATGAAGGCAAACAGGATGGCCAGGAACTTGCCTTGTTGTTTCAGGTAGGTCGAACAGGTCTTGAAAATAACGTTACCAATCTCTAACATCGATTTGTGCGCGCCCAGCTTGCTCACTTTGTGAAACTGCCAGTAGCCGAAAAGCATGCCCAGCACCACTACCAGGAAGCCCCAGTAGAGTACACTGGTAGCGCTGTCGCTGGCAAAGCCTTCGGGCATTTTCAGGTCGGCCTCGCTGGCCATCAGAGCCAGTGGAGCCAATAGCATTGTCAATGCTGAAAATACTTTCTTCATCGCTAAAAAAGTCGTTAATGGTTTATGTGTTATTATTTGTTAGTTTCCATCAGGTTGTTGACTTCTCTCTGATTTGACCCTCAAAGGTAGGCAAATTGGGTCATGTGACAAAATTTTTGCTAGCAAAACACCGTTTTTGCTAGCATTATTTGCATTCATTAACAATACTCACGACAAATAGTCAAAACCTCAGACACGCCAATGAGGCACTCGACTTACAATCTGTAATCCATTTGATGGACCAATGACATGGTTAAATATCCTTGCAAGCGCAATCGGGTAGGTCGGGGAGCGAGAGTTTTGGCTTTCGCTCCCTTTCCTCCCACACCACCGTACGTGCCGTTCGGCATACGGCGGTTTGGCTTGTTTTCAGAGGTGTCTTTTCAGGCCACCTCCCATCGTTCTTGATTTCT
>JAFUVK010000192.1 GCA_017477555.1 Muribaculaceae bacterium | reverse complement strand
TGCCTCGCACCATGGCACGCGCTGCACGCCGGCAGGCAGATGCGCCCCCTTGGCCGTATTGACCCGTACGCTCACACTCGGTTCTGTGTCGGCTATCACGCTGCACAGCTCCTGTGCCTCATTGCCTAGCGTGTGGCGCAACATTTCCACAAATTCCTTCTTCATGTCCATCTGTGTCGCTATTTTTGCCACAAAGGTAATACTTTTTTAATTCATAATTCACAATTCATATTGCATAATGTAGGGACGCGGCGTTGCCGCGTGAACGGCCAGGCTGATGTAGGGACGGCATCCCTATGCCGTCCGCCTCGACAAAAGGCTTCTTTAATGCATAATTCACAATTCATAATTTCTAATTTCGAGCATTCGAATTTATTGGCCTAATGCCTAACGCCTAAAGTCTAATAATAACGCGCCGCTACAGTCTGGCCATAGCGACGCGTGATGAATCCGAATTAGGAATTAGAGCAGCAGGGTGAAGGTGCGGTGGGCCAGGCGGGCCATATAGATGCCATGGGGCAGTTGCCAGGGCAGCATACCGCTGCCCGCCACGCGCGAGCTTGCCACTACAGCACCTCGTGTGTCGTAGATGGTGAGCTGAGCCGGTTGCAGGGTCTGATAGGCGATGTGTCCGGCATGTGCGGTCACGTTAGTGCCGTTTTCTTTTTTTTTGCCCACGCCCGATGAGGCCGGCGTAAAACGAGCCGTGGCAAAGGCGCTGGCGCGCTTGCCTGTGTCGATGGCCTGCACTCCCCACTCATACTCGGCCTTGGGGTCATCGATGGCGATGGAGTGGCTGGTGGTGGTCAACTGGCCCGACAGGTCGCCAATGCGTAGCACACCGCTACCCAGCACCGCCGGCACGGTCATGAACGGAGCGTCTTGTCCGACTTTACGCAGCCAGATGTTGTAGTGCATGGCCTCGACCGGTGTGACATCGTCATCGGCCGGTTGCCACGACAGGGTCACACGCCCCGAGGTAGCATCGTAGGTGGCCTGCAGTCCTTGTGGCACAGCGGGGGCCTCGTTGGGTGCGATGCCCACTGCTGCCGATGTGTTGCGATAGAGCTTGGCCGCACAAGCCTTGTTGCAGACGTTGCTCTGCGCCCATCCGGCACTCCATGCGTCTAGGTAGCCATCGTTGTCGTAGTCGATGAGGTGGGTATTACCATGGCTGATGCGGTCAAATGCCCACTCCTTGCCAAAAGGGTCGTTATAGTATGCGCCAAAGGCTTCAAAGGCCATGTCGCCACGGTTGAGATAGAGCCAAGTGGTGATTTCATGCTCCTGACCATGTCCGCCCAGCAGAATGTCGGGCAGTCCGTCGTGGTTGACATCGGCCACCGCGGGCGTGGAGCCGTCCACACCCTCAAAGCCGCAATAACTGTCATTAAGCATGGCAAAAGCGCGGTTGCCGCGGTTGTGATAGATAAACACCGACTTGGCATTGCTTCCCTTATTGCTCGAGAAGCCCGTGACCAGGATATCCATCAGCCCGTCGGCATCGAAGTCGGCCGGAACACACGAGGCATCATAGGAGCCGAAGAAGCGCTGGGTGGTCTCACTGAAGGTGCCATCGCCGTTGTTCCAATAGATGTGCATGGTGCCCTCATTGGCATCATATCCCGTGGCCACGATGTCGAGCCAACCGTCGCTGTCGAGGTCGGCAAAATTGACCGAACCTCGTGCCAGTCCCAAGAAGGGGCTTGTGCCATTGAGCGGGGTGGCCTGCTCGACGAAGCCCTGTCCGCGATTGTTGCGGTAGAGCCGTGTCACGCGGTGGTCGCTGGCCAGGTAACCCTCGTCGTTGACATAGTCCTCACGTCCACACACCACGATGTCGGTCCATCCGTCGTTATCGTAGTCGCCCACGCTCACCCAGTGACGCCCGCGACCTCCATCGGTGGCGTTGTAGAGCGGTGCTATGCCCATAGCTTGGTCCTGGTTGACATCCACCCACTGTCCGTTGCCCAGGTTCTTGTACAGGTGAGCCACCATGTCGTCGGGGCTCTCGATATTCCTCTGGCTCAAGCCCGGCACAAAGAGGTCGAGCAGTGAGTCGTTGTTGTAGTCAATCCACACCGGGTGGGCGTAGAAGGTGACATCAAAAGGGCTGGTGACACGTGCAAACGTATGGTCATCGTTCTGCCGATAAAGGGGAGCCACCCGCTGATTGCTGCCCACCAGGTGCTCGTTCAGCCCGGAGTAGACCAGCTCCATCACACCGTCGCCATCCTCATCGCCCCAGGCCACATTGCTGCGGTCGCTGGTGTGATAGAACTGCCCTGCCAGCACGGCGTTGTAGCGAGGCTCGGCCGGCACCGGCTGTGCCACGGTGGTAAACTGCGGCTTGACAGCCGTGCCCGGTTCGGGGCTGGAGGCGTGGGGAGCGTCGGTGCGCTCGGTGTAGTCCTCGGTGTAGTCAAAGTCGGTAGTGGTGAATGCTGCGATGCCCACATCCATCACCTGCTGCCCCGTGCCCTGCTTTCCGGCCACGGCAATCAGGTTCCACTCGCCCGGACGGAGCGAGGCCAGCGCCTCGCTGCTGATGTCGAGTGGCGCGTAGCTGAAGTTGCAGCCGCTCTCAGTGGCTGCCCATATGCCATTGATGTAGATCTCGACATCATCGTCATGAAATACCATAAAGCGCAGTTTGGCGATGTTCTCGGGGGTGATGTCGCCGAGCTTGAACCATCGGCGCATATAGATTTGGCTGGTGTTCCAGTCGGTGCGTGTGAGTCCGTCCCAACTGCTGTTCAGGCCATGAGCGAACGCTCCCTGCCCCTGGGCCCACTGCGAGTCATCGTAGTCAAGGTCGCTCCAGTGTCGCGAGCTGACGGGCTGTGTGACATAGCGCCAGGTATAGTGATGGTCGAGTGCCGTCGAGAGGATGGGCTTGATGCGTGTGCCGTTGGTGGGCATGGCAATGCACTCCAGCACCTTGTTGCGCAGCAGTGTGTAAGGCTCATGGGGCTTGAGGATTCGGCGATCGTAGGTGTAGAATCCGTTCTTCTCAATCTCCACGTCGCTGAGCTGGGTGTAGACGGCGGCGTTGAGGCCCTGATAGTACATATCCTTGATTTTGTCGCACAGTCCGTTGTAGAATGTGGTGAAGTCCTGGCTGGTCTCGACCACAGTGTACTGGAAGTCGCCACCGGGCCAGATGTGTCCCGGCACCTTGAGCGTGATGCCGCCATACTCGCCACAGACTGCCGCACGGTTGGCATTCTGCGGGCAACTGGGGTTGGGATAAGAGTGCGTGTCGATGATGTTGCCAATCTCGCTGTCGGTCCATCCGCTGGCACAGCAGATGAGCGATGCCTTACCGAAGCGCGCCGGTGTGAGCGCATTGACCTTGTTGTCGACCAGCGTGGTCATGCGGTTGGTGTCGAACTGTCCCCATCCCTCATTGAAGACCACCCAATGCACAATGCTGGGCGCATTCTTGATGGCCGGGATGATGTGATTCACCTCCTCCTCAAAGTTGGCCTTGGCAAAGTCCTCATGTCCCTGGGGCAGATTGGGGCTGGGCAGGTCTTGCCACACGAGAATGCCCAGGCGGTCAGCCCAATAGTACCAGCGTGCCGGCTCTATCTTGATGTGCTTGCGTATCATGTTGCATCCCAAGTCCTTCATCGCCTTGATGTCGAAGTAGAAAGCCTCGTCGCTGGCGGGCATATACAGTCCGTCGGGCCACCATCCCTGATCCAGGGGACCCATCTGGAAGATCTGCTCGTTGTTCAGATAGATGCGCGGCAGATTGCGGTCATCCTTGTGAACCTCTATTTTGCGTATGCCGCAGTAGCTGGCCACCTGGTCGGTGACCACTCCGCCCCGCTTGACGGTGACATTCAGGTCGTAGAGATAGGGGTCGTCGGGCGACCAGGGATGTACCGACGACAAGGTCAGGCGGAACACGGTGCCTGGTGCGCCTGTGCCCGTGGCCACAACATTTCCGTCACGGTCCTTCACCTCGGCCTCAAGCGTGACCCCGTCGGTGACCGAAGTGGCCACACGCAGGCTCAGCCAGCTGCGGTCCAGGCATGGCTCCATCTCAATGCTCGAGATATGTGTCTCATCCACCGGCTCGAGCCATACGGTCTGCCAGATGCCGCTCACGGCTGTGTACCAGCAGATGCTCGGGTTCTTGCTCTGCTTGCCTGTGGGCTGTCCCTCACCGCCGGTGTTGTCGTAGATATACACCGCCAGCTCCTGCTCGCCACTGGGCTTGAGGGCATCGGTGATGTCGAATGTGAACGGATCGTAGCCACCGGTGTGGCTACCCACCTGCTGGCCGTTGACATAGACCACAGTCTGCCAGTCAACAGCCCCGAAGTTGAGCAGGATGCGCTTGCCCTGCATGGCAGCCGGCAGGCTGAATGTGCGCCGATACCAGTAAATCTGCTCGTCGCTCTTCTCCATCACGCCCGACAGGGCCGACTCGATGGGAAAAGGCACAAGAATCTTCTTGTCGTAGCTGAATGCGGCTGAGTAGGCCTCGTCTTTCTGTCCCTTGCGCAGGTCCCAGATGCCGTTGAGGTTCATCCACTGCGAGCGTTGCATCTGCGGGCGCGGATACTCGGGCAAAACGTTGTTCGGGTCCAGCGTCTCGCTCCACGGGGTCATCATGGGGCCCTGCTTCATCTGCCAGTCAGCGGCCATGCTCACCAGCATCGTGCTCATCACGAGCATCATTGTCACGATTCGTCTCATTATCTAGTCATTATTGGTTATTATCAAGAATTATCGAATGTTCGAGTGCTCGAATGCTCGAGTGCTCGAAATATAGTGTTTCAATTGATGAAAATCTTGTAGGTGCGGGTAGCTTGGTTGTCGGCGACAACCACCACATACACGCCACGGTGCAGCGCCTGGCTGTGCTGGCCGTAGACGCCACTCATGGTGGCCACGCGACGCCCGTCGGGCGTGTAGACACGCACATCCACGGGGTGCGACATCGCACTGACGAGCAAGTCGCCGCCCGCACCACGCACGGTCACACCGTCGAGGCTGGTGATAATGCCGGAGTCATCGCCCAGATGCCACATCTGCTGCAACCTAATGTCGGCCGACGAAGCCCCCACCATCACAGCATAGTCGCCCTGGGGTGTGTAGAACGCCTTGTCGGAGTCGCTCCACAGGCGCAGGTCGGCCAGTGCCACGGGGATTGACAGGTGCTTCTGCTCACCGGCAGCCAGGCTCACACGCTCAAAGCCGCGCAGTTGCTTGGCAGGCAGCGGCCGCGGCAACGACGGGAAACGCAAGTAGACCTGCGGCACCTCGTCACCGTCAGTGCCCCCTACATTGGCCACATCGAAGTCCACATGGAGCGTGTCGCTTTCTTGATAAAGCTGCAAGTTGCTGTAGTCAAATCGTGTATAACTCAGTCCATGCCCAAACGGGAAGAGCGGCTCCTGGTCGTAGTACATATAGGTACGCCCATGGCTCAACTCGTAGTCGTCGAATGGTGGCAAGTCGCTTGTGCCGCGGTAGAACGTGATGGGCAGTCGGCCTGCGGGGTTATAGTCGCCCAGCAGTGCTTGTGCCACTGCCGTGCCACCCTGCTCGCCCGGATACCAAGCATAGAGCATGGCCGGCACATTGTCGCACAGCCACTGGTCGCTCAACGGACTGCCGGCGATGAAGACCACCACCAGGCGCGGGTTGGCCTCGTAGGCCAGGCGCAAGAAGTCGGCCTGCTCCTGTGGCAGCTCGATGGCGCGGCGGTCAAGCCCCTCGCGCTCGTCGTTCTGGTTGATGCCCATCACGGCGATGGTCAGGTCGCTCTCGCGAATGCGCTTGCCGGCATTGCCGTAGGCGTCGAGCGGGTCGGTGCTCACCGTGGCGGGCATGCGGCACTTGAGGTTGGCCACAGCATCTCCGCCGTTGTCGAAGTATTCAAACTCGATATGATACGTCTGCCCCTGCTGCATGCCTGTCGAGGTATAGTCGGTGGTGGCTGCGCGCACCACCCACTTGTCGAGAATGGTGCGACCATTGATTTTCAGCCGGCAGCCATCATCGCTGGTGACCGAGAACAAGTAGCGCCCGGTGGCCGGACACACAAAGTCACCACTCCAGCGTATGCTCATCGGAGCCGAGGGAACCATCGGGTTGGGCGGCTGGTTGGCGGGGTCGAAGTAGACAAAGTCGGTCTTGGTCACGGCGTAGGGTTCTCCCTCAAGGTTGGCATTGGCAAAATACTCCATGGTGATGCCGTCGGCAAAATGGTCGGCGTTGATCAGCGCATAAGACGAGTTACTGCCCACCCAAGGAGCGTAATTCAATTCTATGTCGGTGCCTGACAGCTCGGCGGTGAGTCCCTCAAGCACCGACACCGGGGTGTTCAGGGGCACGCCGCTATATTCGCCATACTCATGTCGGGCGGCATTGGGTCCCACCAGGGCTATCGACTTGACTTCGCTACGGTCCATTGGCAGTATACCGTCGTTTTTGAGTAGCACCAGGCTCTGACGTGCGCTCTCGGCCGCCAGTTGCTGATGCTCGGCGCATCCCACCACATCGGGGCGTATGCTGTTGTAGGGGTTTCGGTTTCGGGGGTCGAAAAGTCCTAGTCGCATGCGTGCCCGCATCACGCGGTAGACCGCCGTGTCGATTTGTGCCTGCGTGACCATGCCCATGTTGTAGGCATTGAGCAGCGGTCCGGCATACACTCCGTCGCCGCACTCGAGGTCGAGTCCGGCCTGAATGCTGGCGCGTGCCGACTCCTCATAGGAGTTCACATAGTGGTGATGCTCGAAGTCGTAGCTCAATGCCGAGCAGTCGCTCACCACATATCCGTCGAAGCCCCAGTCGCCGCGCAGCACGTCGGTCAGCAGCCAGCGGTTGGCCGAGCATGGCACGCCATTCAGCGCATTATAGGCGCTCATCACGCTCTGTACACGGGCCTTCTTGACGGCTTGCTCGTAGGGTACAAAATAGTATTCTCGCAGGTCGCGCTCACTGACTTGCGAGCTGATGCCCGAACGGTTCTCCTCGATATTGTTGGCCACAAAGTGCTTGACGGTCGAGATGACCTTGACGTACTTGTCGTGGTCGCCCTGCATACCGCGCACAAAGGCCAGGGCATTCTGCGACGTGAGCCACGGGTCCTCGCCGTAGGTCTCGGGGGTGCGTCCCCATCGCGGGTCACGGGCCATGTTGACCGTGGGCGAGAAGAACGAGAGCAGGTCGCTCGCACTGTCGTACTGATAAGCGCCCCACCCCAGTTCGGTCCATCTGCCACGCGCCTCGTCGCTGATGGCTGTGGCCACGCGGTGCATGAGCGAAGTGTTCCACATACTGGCCAGTCCGATGGCTTGGGGGAACACCGTGAACCGTCCGGGACGGCACACGCCATGCAGAGCCTCGTTGCCGAAGTAGTACTTGGGTATGCCCAAGCGTTCGATGGCCGGCTGGTTGTGTCGCAACAGTGACACCTTCTCTTGGAGCGACAGGCGGTTCACCAGGTCGGTGACACGCTCATGCTCTGGCAGCGAAGTGTTGCGCCAGGCTTGTGCCGCCCCGGTCAGTGGCAGCACACACATCATGATGATGCAGCAAGATAGACTTGAAAATTTCATACCGCAAAATTACTACTATCTTATAGGTGCGTAATAATAAGGTGGTCGCAAAAGATAGCAAAAATGGGTCTGACCTTGTGAGGTCAGACCCAAAAATCGAATCAGCGTATGAAGAATAATTGTTACTTGACGATATACTTCTGTCCGTTGAAGATGTACAGACCGGCGGGCAGACCCTCGATGCCGGCGGCATTGCTGCGCACCATGCGGCCATCGATGGTGTAGACATTGCCGTTCACGGCCTTGGCGGCAGTGACACTAGTCACACCAGTTGCGGGATCTTCCTCCTGGTCGTCCAGATAGATGTCCTTGATATTGGCACCATCGGGAGCGGTATATACGATGTAGAGGTCATGCACACCCTCGACCTTGCTCAGGTCGCCCTTGGTGGTGTAAACATCGTTCCAGCTGCCGGTGGCCTGCAGGCGAACCTTCGAAATGGGATCAATATCGGTGAGTTGGTCGCGCACCTGGCTCCAATCCGAAACAGTGATGCGACGCGGAGCGCCTACGCCTGTTGTCGGGGTATCCTCCAGGTCGATGTAGAATGCGAAGAAGGCCTCATCGCCATAACCCGCCCACGACATACCTGTCGAGTGCGAAACCAGAATCTTATCAAACTGACCTTCCTTGAAGTCTATGCCCGTAACCTTCAGGACAGTACCATCGCCGGTAAAACCCACGTTGTCGGGTTCCCACTGACCCTTGTTCAGGATGGTGGTCCTGCCGCTGTCCTTGCCAACATAGGTGGCCTCCTCACTATTCTTCATGCCATCAAGGAAAGTGTAGCGGTCAGCATTCTCGCTAGGCTGCTCATTCTCATGTGTTGTCACAATGGGATCGAGGATGTTGCCCAGTGACCAAAGCATGCCCTTGCTGAACTCGACCTCAGCAACGTTCGAACTACCGCCACGCCACTTCAGATAAACGACGTGCTCACCAGTAACTTCCTTCTCGATATTGCGGGCAAGATAAATCTTACCATTGCGCACCATAATACCCGTCCAGACGGTAGCCAGCAAGTTGTTGGCATCCTGCACATCATCAATGTAAACCTCAACATGATCGGATACCACATCGCCATTCCAGTGCGATGCCAGACCGATAATCACTTGATCATAGCCAGCGCTGAAGTCAACGGTACCATACTTAACGATAACGCCTTCTTGAGTCCAGCCCCAAGAACCATTGTCAATGCGGGTTTCTACACTGGGCGAACTGATAAGCTCAGCACCTTCAATGGGAAGAATAGTTGCCGTCTGGGCATAAGTGTCATACTGGTTGGGCTCCTTGAGCATCGAACCGTTCTCGAAGTCGGTCTCGACAAACGCATTCTCACAGAAACGCACATCCAGGATGTTGCCGGCACGGTCGGCAAAGGTCAAGAAGACCTTCTGCACACCGGTGGGCTGGTCGCTGAAGTTAGCACCAATCGAGCGGAAGTTGGTGTAACTGTCACGCCAGTTAATCAGAGGAATTGCAGCAAAGGGGGTTGCATTCTCAAAGTCATCACCTGCCAAGAGAATGGCAGTACCACCATCGCCCCAACCATTGGCGAAGCGGAGGCTCACTGCCTTGTAAGCATCACCGGTGCCAAAGTCCACCTCACCCACCTGGATGACGCTTACCTTGCCCTGTTCACCGCTTGTGTTGCCGATGAACGAGCCCATGGGATTGAACTTGCCGTTGTTCAGAATCACTGCGCCATCATCGTGACCCATCTGGAAGGTCAGCGTCTCGGCCTGTGCCGACAGCAGCATTGCGGCTGCAGCGGCCAGAAGTGTAAATCTTAATTTCATAATTAAATTTTTAGAATTGTGAATAAAAGAAATTGGGTTTATCAAAATTTTGACGCAAAATTATGACACCTTAATAAAAGGATATAACACTATCGTTGCAAAAAATAGCAAATTCTCGCTCGGTCAATTTTTGTACCACAAATTGCTCTCGTCGTCACACGCCTTACCTCGCAGACGCAGCACTATACGCGGTCGGTCGCCGCTGAGAATGAGCAACACCGAACGCTCGAACGGACCCGCCGGACGCCCCAGGGTGTTGTAGGTCACGCTCACCACACCACTCTGCCCCGGCTCTATGGCCTGACGCGGATACTCGGGGATGGCGCAACCACACGACGACAGTGCTCCGAGAATTTGGATCGTGGAGTCGCTGTGGTTGACGAAGTGGAACTGGCAAGTGTTATAACCGCTGCGCACCGAGATTTCGCCAAAGTCGTGTATGGTGTCGGTAAACACCAACCCGGCATCGTCGGCGGCCAGGGCCTTGCCCACAGCGATAGCAATGAATAGTGCAACGATATGAAAGCGTAGTCTGCTCACAGGGTAATGCTCGACTGGAGGTGGATATTTTGCGACGAGCTGCCCACCATGATACGATAGGTGCCAGTGGGGGTGACAAAGCCACCGGCCTTGTCGTCCCAGTAGCGCAGTTCGCTGCGTGGAATGGTGATGTTCACCGTCTGGCGCTTGCCGCGTGCAAGGGTCACTCGCTGGTAGCCTCGCAGCTGCTTGATGGGCATGTAGGTACCCGTCGGGGGATATTGCACATAAACCTGCGCCACCTCATCGCCATCGCGCTTGCCTGTGTTGGCGATGTCGAAGCTCACTTGCACCTGGTCGCCGACGAGGCGAGTGTTGAGCTTGCTGTAGCGGAAGGTGGTGTAGCTCAAGCCATAGCCAAACTCATAGAGCGGCTTGCCGGTAAAGTACTGGTAGGTACGTCCCGGTCCACCGGTGAGCGAGTAGTCATCGAAGGACGGCAGGTCATCCATCGAGCGATAGAACGTGAGCGGCAATCGGCCACCGGGGTTGTAGTCGCCAAAGAGTGCCTCGGCCACAGCCGTGCCGCCCTGCTCACCAGGATACCAAGCATCAAGGATGGCGGGGACATGTTCGTCTATCCAGTTGATGGCCAACGAACTGCCGGCGACCAACACCACCACTGTGCGCGGGTTGATTTTGTAGATTTCCTGAATGAACTCACGCTGGTCGGCGGGCAACTCAAGGGTGTAGCGGTCCTGCCCCTCGCGCTCGATGCTCTTGTCGATGCCCATCACGGCCACCACCACATCGCTCTCGCGAGCCACGCGTCCGGCCTCGCCATACATGGCTATGCGGTCGCGCGTGTCGACGACGGGTGCGCGCCAGTAGAGTCGGGCAAAAGCATCACCACCGCCATCAAAGTATTCGATGACAATGTGATATTTCTTGCCGGCCTGCAATGTGACCTCGGCATGATCCTCGGCGGCGGGACGCGACACCCATGCGTCAATCACCTGACGGCCGTCAATCCACATACGGCAACCGTCATCGGTCTTGAGCGTGATGCGATAGTCTCCACTGACGGTGGGGCAAAGGTCGCCGGTCCAACGCGCCGACATGGGCGCAAAACTGCGGATGGGGTCAGGCGGCTGACTGGCAGGGTCGTAGTAGATTTCCTCTTCGACGCGTGTGCGCGGAGTACCCTGCAGGTTGGCATTGTCAAAATATTCGGCTTTGATACCCTCGGGAAAGAAACTCTTGTTGATGGGTTCGTAGCCATTGGCCATCGACACCCAGGGGGCATGTAACACCTCCACCCGGTCGCCCACGCGTGCGCGGATGGCATCCAGCACTGTGACAGGATCGTTGACAGGTGTGCCGCTGTAGTCGCCAAACTCGCATCGCGCGGCATTCAGCCCCACCACGCCTATTTTCTTGATACGCTTGGGGTTGAGCGGCAGCATGTTGTTCTCATTCTTGAGCAGCACCAGGCTCTGGCGCGCCACCTCAAGAGCCAGCTGCTGATGCTCCTTGCATCCCACCACATCTGGGCTGATATGGTTGTAAGGGTTCTGCTCCGGGTCATCGAACAGCCCCAGACGGAACCTGCCTCGCAAGATGTGATAAGCGGCCGAGTCGATATCGGCATCGGTGACACGATAGTGACGATAGGCATCAATCAGTGGCCCGCAGTAGACATCGTGAGCGCACTCCAGGTCGAGCCCGGCCTTGATAGCGAGCACGGCAGCGGTCTCGTTGTCCCGCACATACTTGTGCTGTGTGACCATCCACTGCGGTGCGCTACAGTCGCTCACCACATATCCGTCGAATCCCCAGTCGTGGCGCAGCACCTTCTGCAGCAGATAGGCGTTGACGGTGCATGGCACATTGTTGACGGCGTTGTAGGCGCTCATTACGCTCTGCACCTTGCCCTGGATGACGCATCGTTCGAAAGCCGGCAGGTAATACTCGCGCAGGTCTCGCTCGCTGATGAGCGCGTTGCAGCTGGCGCGGTTATGCTCCTCGTTGTTGGCGGCAAAGTGCTTGAGCGTCGACACCACCTTGACGTATCGCGGGTCGTCGCCCTGCAAGCCGCGGACAAAGGCGCAACCCAGCGTGCCGGTGAGAAATGGGTCTTCGCCGTAGGTCTCGGGAGTGCGTCCCCAACGCGGGTCGCGGGCCATGTTGATGGTGGGCGACCAGAAGGTGAGCAGGTCGCTCGACCCGTCGTGCTGGTTCTTGCCCAAGCCATATCGGTTCCACATGCCGCGTGCCTCGTCGCTGATGGCTGTGGTGACACGCCCGATGAGTGCGGGGTTCCATGTGGCGGCCATGCCTATGGCCTGCGGAAACACGGTGGCCGGGGCTGGACGCACGATGCCGTGCAGTGCCTCGTTGCCGTGATAGTACTTGTCGATGCCCAGACGCGGAATGGCCTCGGCATTGTGCGTCATGATGGCGACTTTCTCCTCGACGGTCATGCGCCGCAACAAGTCCATGATACGCTCGTGCATGGGCGCGTTCATGTCGCGGTACAGCGCATATTCGGTGGTTTGCGCATTGAGGGTCAGCGTCAGAGCTGCCGCCATGAGTAGTGAATGTAGCTTATTCATTGTCAGAATGTGATGGTGTTGAATGAGTGGGGACACAACTCAACATTGAGGTAGCGTCCTTTGTGTTCAAGTGCCAGGGGCATGGGCTGGTCGGTGATGTTGACCAGCACAACAACGACCTTGCCGTCGGGGTTCTCAAAAGCCAGTACCTGACCATTGTCGGGCGGAGTGAGCAGTCGGTGTGCTCCAGGCTGCACACTGTGGCACAGGTGCTTCATGAGATAGAATTCGGGATGATAAGCAACCGTCTTGCGTTCGGTATCGACGGTGATAAGCGAGTTTTGCCTCCACCCCCATGGGCTAGTGGCCGTCTGGTCGAGAATCATGTTCCAGTAGGTGAACATACTGGCTCCGTGTCGCAGATAGTGGCTCATCTGCCACCAGGTGTGCTCGGCGGCAGCCCAGTCGTTGCAGCCGTTGCCGCACTCGGCCTCGGTGTGCATCATCTTCAGGTGCGGATACTCCTTGCTGATATAGGGGATGGCACCCTTTCCGTCCCACTGAAATCCCACGCCCTTGAAGTACTTCCGTGCCTTGGGGTCATCGAGTGCCGTGCGTGTGAATGCTGGGTTGTCGCGGTTGATGGTGCCAAAGTAGATGTCGGTGTCGATGCCATGGGCCTCAAATGCCGGCCCCAGGAAGTTGCCCACAAAGTAGGCCATGTCTTCGGGTCGCCAGGTGCAGCTGGCATACTTCTGCGTCGAGCAGGGCTCGTTCTGGATACAGATGGCGCTGATGGGCACTCCCTGCTCGGCATAGGCCTTGACATACTTCTCGAAGTAGAGCGCGTAGGCCTGCAGATAACCATGCTGCATCTTGAATCCCGTGCAGGGCAGTTCCTGCTCCAGCTGGCGCGGCATGCCGTTGTGGCTGGGCACGTCGCTGTCGTAGCTGCTGGCATAGTGCTCGTTGGTCTTCATCCACGCCGGTGGGCTCCAAGGCGAAGCCCAAAACTTGAGTGCGGGCTGATGGCGTTGGGCCGCCTTAATATAGCGGATGAGGATATGCCGGTCGCGCGCGATGCTGAAGTTTACCATGTCCAGGTCGCCGGGCACGTCGTTGAGCGAGTAAAAGTTCATGGCAAAGTCGCTGGCTCCGATGGGCAGTCGACAGTAGGTGTAGTTGCTCTCGTCGGGCGAGAAGAGTTGGCGCATGACCTCGTCGCGCTGAGCCTGGTCGAGACTGCACAAAGCATCCCATCCAAGCTCGTTGAATGTGCCGCCCAACCCGTCGATGACTTGTGCACGGTCGGTGGCGACTGTCACCGTGGGGGCAGTGGCCGTGGCCGACCATTTGGGCGCCTTGATGCGCTGCCAGCAGCTGCCGGCGGTGGAACTGTACCAGTCGACGCCGCTAGCGGCCACACAGGTCACGACAGTGAGGGCGAAAGTTATCAGTCTATTGAACATATCAGTTGACAATAAGGGTATTAAACGATTTGGGTTCCAGTTCAATTTGGATTACCTGACGATTGACCACAATCTTCATGCGACGCGATTGCTGGTGCTTGTTGGCAACCACGACCACGGTCGAGCCATCGGGATTGCCGAACGCCAGCAGCGTGTCGTCATTGCCCATGGTCTTGATTTTATAGGCTTGCGGCTTGACGTAGTGGCTCAGATGCTTGATGAGATAGAACTCGGGCGTGTAAGTTACCGTGCGGTTGTGCGAGTCAACCACGACGAGCGTGTTCTGGTCCCATCCCCACGAGCTGGTTCCACGGTCTTTGAGCACCATGTTGAAGTACATATAGGAGTTGACACCGGCATCGATGTAGGCCTTGACCATGTCGAAGGTGTGCTCGGCAGCCGCCCAGTCGTTGGTACCGCTGCCGCACTCATTCTCGGTACACATGAGCGGCATCTTATTGAACATTCGTCGCATGGGCCGCACGATGTCTTTGCCTTCCCACTGAAAGCCCGCTCCACTGATATACTGCCCTGCAATGGGGTCGTTGACCACTTGCAGCACCTCATCGAGTTTGTCGGTGTTCATCGTACCATACCACATCTGCACCTTGGGATGATCCTTTTTCAGTTTTGGCCCTAAATACTTGCCCAAGAAGAGTACGGTACCCTGTGGCGACCAGGAACAGTTGGGCCAAATGTTGATGGTGTAGGGCTCGTTCTGGAACATGATCATGCCTATGTTGATGCCCTCGCGCTTGTAGGCGGTGAGGTACTTGGAGAAATAGGTGGCATAGGCCTGAAGATATTTTTTCTGTAAGATGAACTGGTCTTGTCCGTGCGTCATGTCGGGACCCGTGTAGCCGTTACCTTGTCCGGCCTTGGTGGCATAGTGGTGGTTGGTCTTCATCCATGTGGGTGGTGTCCACGGGCATGCCCATAACTGCAACTGCGGATTCACCGCCAGCGCGGCCTTGATGTAAGGAATTAGTCCGGTACGGTCGCGTTCGATGCTGAAATGGCGCATCTTGAAGTCGCCTTGATGATCGTTGAGACTGTAATAGTCGCGGGCAAAGTCGTTGGCACCAATGGGCGTACGGCAGAAGCTCAGGTTCAGGCCTCGTGTGGGACTGAATAGCTGGTTGAGCACTTCGCTGCGTGTGCCGGGGTCGAGCAGCTGCAGCGCATCCCACCCCAGCTCGCCGAAGCAGCCTCCGAATCCCATCATCTGCTGCTCGCGGTAACCGGTGACAATCACGTCGTCGACTTCGTCTTGCTTGAACTCGGTGATGGTGATATCGGTGCGCTGTTGCCAACACTGGCCAGCTGTACTGCTCAGCCACTGCACATGGGCAGTGCCCTGCAGTGCAGTCCACACGATTACAGTGATTATCAGTCTAATCTTGTTCATGTTCACGTATTGTCGATTTTTCTTATCCTGAATTTTCAAATGCTCAGATGCTCGAGTAATCGAATGTTAGAAATCCTGGTTTCTTGAATCATTAGTCAATCGGTGTGGCCGACGGCGGTGCCGCGGCAACACTGCTTCCCCACAAGGTGTGGCGGCTGCTCATGTCGAGCACTATGCTGCCCCCGGCGGCAATATCGCTGTGATTGAACCATGGCCGGTTGCAGGCCTTTCCGTTGATGGTGGCCCCGACGATATACTTGGCTTGCTCGCTGGCCTTAGGTGCCTTGACAGTAAACACCTTGCCGCCGGGCAGATGCACACGAACGCTGGCAAAGAATGGGCTGCCCAGGTTATAGACCGGCATACCCGGCGTCACGGGATAGAATCCCATCATCGAGAACACGACAAATCCCGAGAGGCCTCCGCCATCCTCATCGCCAGGCACACCCATCAGGTCGTTGCGGAACCACTGATGCACCAAGTCGCGCACTCGCTTCTGTGTCTTCCAGGGCTGGCCGACATAGTTGTAGAGGTAAGGGATGTGCATCGACGGCTCGTTGCCCATGGTGAACTGCCCCACATTGCCGGTCTGGTCGGGCAGCTGATGGTAGAAATTGTAGCGCTCTGTTCCCAACGGCTCGTCGAACGTTTGGTCCAGATTGGCGGCAAACTGTTCGCGTCCTCCCATCAGAGCCACCAGGTCGGCGGGATTGTGCTGAACGTCCCAGCGATAGGTCCATCCGTTGTTCTCGTCATAGTAGTCGCGCGCCCCTATGCCCCCGGCAAAGCGATAGTCAAACGGCTCAATCCACTGTCCGTCGCTGTCTTTGGGGTGGAAAAACGCTGTCGACGGGTTGAACAGTTTGCGGTAGTTGTAGCTGCAACGCAGATAGTGCGCGGCCTCATGGTCGCGTCCTAGCGCGGTGGCAATCTGCGACAGGCACCACTGGTCGTAGCTCGTGCCCAGCGTCACCGCCACTGCCTGCCGCCGCTCCCAGCCATTGACACCCGGCACCGTCTCCTGCTCGCCGGGCTTGAGTGCGGGAATGTAGCCATGGTCGCGGTAGAAGGTGTCGAGCCAAGTGGACTCGTGGGCCGACCATGGCGCCAGCGTCTTCTCTTCGATGGCGCGACGGCAGTAGTCGTAGGCCTCAGCCAGGTCAAAGCCGCGCAGCCCTTTGGCCCATGCATCGGCGATGACCGCCACACCATGGTTGCAGTTCATGCGGCGCGAGTCGCCTGTCACGGCCGGAAAGGTGGGAAACCAGTGCCGGCTGTCGTGGCGCGCCGTCCGCAGCAGCGAAAGGATGATGTCGGTCTCGCGCTCGGGGTCGATGAGCATGCGCAGCGGATGCGTGGCCCGATAGGTGTCCCACAGCCAGTCGTCGGTGTAGAACGGGTGCCCCTCATCGCTGTGTACCTGGTGGTCGGCCGGGCAGAAGTATCGCCCCTGCTCGCTGATGCACACCGGCCGCTCAAGGCAGCGGTAGAGCGAGGTGTAGAACACGGCGCGGTCGTCCTGGCTTCCGCCGGACACCTCAATCTTGCCCAACTCGGTGTTCCACACCTTTCGGGCCATGTCCTTGACCTGCTCAATCGAGGCGCGAGCCACCTCGGCCTGATAATTTGCCCTGGCCTGATCCACGCTGATGAGCGACACGGCATAGCGCAACACCACGGTCGACTGTCCGGCAAATCGCATAGCCAAGCAGGCATTGTCGCCCTGAGCACGGGTGAACAGGGCATCGAGGTGGCTGTCGCGCAACAAGCCGGCGGCTTGTGGGTCGCAGTCCACCTCGGCATAGAGGTATACCTTCACCCCACCCCACGTGCGCTGGTGTCCCGACAGCTGCCGGCCTCTCACCGTCAGTTCACCGTGACCGGCATCGATAATCACAAAGCCCGGACTGGCCTGCGTAAACTGCAGGCGCACAATGGCACTGTGCGGCATGGGTGCCAATTCGGCCACCACGCGCTGCTGGTCCAAGTCCGACCGATAGTAGTAGGGCTTGATGACCTCGTTGTCGTAGTCGGTGCGCATCACACGCTGCAGGCGTCCGTCGGCCTCTTGTGTGGCCGACAGCGTGAAACAGCTGTTCTCTCGATGATTGAGCACGATGAGTGGCAGTCCGTTCACCTTTCCCTCGACATGACTGCCTCGGTTAGGATAGAAGCGCAGCATGCCATAGGGCTGATGCACCGTGGGATAAGTGGGCTTGAGCAGATGGCTGATGTTGCCCATATAAGGATTGACATAGTCGACCGGTGCCGTCTTTTCAGCGGCCAGGCCATTGCAGGTGGCCGCTAGCACAACCACAGTCAGCAATCTGCTCAAGAACCTCATATTCACGTAATTAAGAGATAAAAAATATACTGTCAGAAAAGGATAGTCGGGTGCCCCAACTATAAACTATAAACTATCTACTTGCGCTGCACACAGCTCTCGGTCATCTCAATCCATGCCGTCTCGCCAGCTACAGTGTCTTTGTAGCGATAGTGCAGGTGGAAGACATAGCGACCACGCGAGTCAACCTCGAAATAGTTGTCCTGCGCTCCTCCCAGCATCTCCACTTCCAGGTTGCCAAAGGGCGCGATGGTGATGGAGTTGTCGCTATTGATGGTGAGCGTCATGGCATAACGGTCAATCTCGGCCTTGCTCACGTTCGAGGGGTTGTAGGTGTTGGTGCCGGCAAAGCAGCGCACTTGGTTGGCACTCAGCGGCGCAAAGATGCGTGTCACCGAGATGCCTCCCGCCACATCACCATCCGCCAGATGACGATTCTCGATACCCGTCACCTGATAGTAGGTGGTCTGCGCCATGGTAGCATACTTGTTGCGCAACACAATCTGGTAGAGTACCTTCTGCTTATCGGGGTTGACCTCATAGTCACTGACCGACTTGATGCGCAGCGGGATGAAATAGATTGAGTCGGGACTCAGTCCATCGGGCCTGATTTTGATGGGCAGCAACGCATAGTTGTCCTCGCTGTCGGCCTTGAGTACGGTCTGATAGGAGTCGATAGTGAACTGGCTTGCGTCGAGTGTGTGAGCATAGCGTGACTCATCCACATCATAGTACATGTAGTTGTAGTCGTGTACGGCATCGGGGTCAGGCTCTAGCGTGACCGTCACATCGTGGTCGATGTGCTGCGTGCCACCGCAGTAGACGGTGACATAGCCAGTGGTCTCCTGCCCAAAGTCGTGTTCCGACTCGAAAGTGTAGTCATCAGTGCTGAGCAGGTAGATGACCTTCTTGTACAGCTCCCCGCGGAACTGCTCGTTCTCGTCGCAGCTAGTGAGCAGCAGCGGCAACAATATGGCGGCAAAGATATATATTCTTTTCATTTCGACGTTAGTTTTTAGTAGTTCTGTAGTTCAGTAGTTGCAGTAGTTCAGCCAATACCAAATTATGGCTGTAGGGACGGCACCCCTGTGCCGTCCGCTGCCTGGCAGCATTCTTTATTTTATTCTTTATTTTTCATTAAATAATGCCTTTTGTCGAGGCGGACGGCGCGGGAGCGCCGTCCCTACATCAGCCTGGCAGCATTATGCATTATTACCAACCGGGGTTCTGGTCGAGCGAGCGCGACTTGCGCACCTCGTTGCGCTCAAGCGGCAGCAGCACCATCTTTCGGTCACAGGTACGGTTACGGTAGTCGCTGTGGTTGATGATGGTACGCACAAAGTAGTTGCTGGCGTCGCTCTCAATGTTCATGCCCGTGATGGGCTCGCTCTCCACCTCCTCGAGAATGCCCCATCGGCGCACATCCCAGAACCGGCGTCCCTCGCACATAAACTCGATGAATCGCTCATGGCGAATCTCGGCATCGAAGGCCTCTTCGCTGGCGGTCATCTCCTCGCTGATGGCGGGCTGCCCGGCACGGAAGCGCACCTGGTTGAAGCCGAACACGGCTTCCTGCAGGTTGGCACCACGCGACAGGGTGTAGGTCTCACCACTCTCCATGGTCACGGTGTGTGTCGTGGTCAGGTGGTTGACCGCCTCGGCATACGACAGCAGAATCTCGGCATAGCGGATGATGGGGAACGTCTTGCTCGTGCGTGTCGACCCGTCGCCGTTGTACCAGTTGTCCTCGGGGTGAATATACTTCTTGAGCACATAGCCCGTGATGCACTGGTTGCGCGGCTCCTGAATGGCCTTGTCGCGTCCGGCGTTACCACCGTTGTAGTAGTAGATGGTCTGCTGGCGGAAGTTCTGGTTCGAGCACGAAGTGGCCGGCCAGTAGCATCCGCTGTAACCCACGCAGCAATAGAATCGCATCTCGCGGTTGACATACATGTTGTTAGTGCCTCGCAGCACACGGTAGCCCGAGAAGTAGCGCAGCGTGCGCGACACCCCCGTCTCGCTGTACTCGCCCGCGCTTCGAGCCTGCTCGATGGTCTTTCCGTCCTCCATGCGATACTCATCGATCACCTTCTGCGTCAGGCACATGCCGTTGAATCCGTTCATGAATATGGGGAACGACTGCTGCGTGAACGCCTGTATTGAGCCGGAGGTCTTGCCCCAAATCAGCTCCTTGTTCTGTACCGGATAGGTTGTGCCGTTGAACATATTGGCATAGCTCTTATAGGGGTCGATGTTGCCTGCTCCATAGGGGAAGTCCAAGTCGCTGACGGTGGCGGGCAGCGGTGCCGTGACATCGGTAGCGTCGCCCACCGAGGTCGCCACACGCTCCACCGTGTGCAGCTGGTAGCGGTTCATGTCGATCACACGCTTGCATGCGGCGGCGGCAAGGGCCCACTTACGCTCGTCGTAGGTCTGCGAGACATACAGTTCTCCATCGGTCGAGCGCGTCCACGAGCCGAAGTAGCGACGTGCAGCGGCACCGCCGTTGAACGCCGGGCTGGCGGCATGCAGCCGCACACGGGCAATGATGGCATAGGCTGCCCCACGGGTAGGCCGTCCGAAGTTCAAGATGGGCACATCGTCGGGGATGTACTTGGCCGCTGTCTCCAGCTCGTTGCAGATGTAGTCGACCGTCTCGTCGTAGGTGGCACGTCCGCGCTCGTAGTAGTCGGCATCGCGGTTGGTGTCCATCACATCATCGCCCAGGATAACGGCGGGGCCGTAGCTCATGAGAATCATGTAATAGGCATATCCACGCATGAAGTGGGTGTATCCGATAATCTCGGCCCGCTGCAGCGACGTCAGGTCTTTGCACTCATCGATGCGGTTGAGTATGGTGTTGGCCTTGCGAATGACCTTGTAGCAGGGATCCCAAGCGTTCATGCCGCGCAGGTTGCTCGAGCTAACCAGTCCCAGTGTGAGTGCCTTGCCGTGGAAGAGGTCCTCGGTCATGAGGGTGAAAATCTCGTCGGTTCCGGTCTCTCCGGGCAGCACATCGTTGCCGAAGATGGCGCTCTCGTCGGGCAGTTGCCCTGCCGCCCCCCACAGATAACGCTCCAGGTTCTGGCGGGAGACGAAGACCGAGTCATACTTGAGCGTGTCGTCGAAGTAGCTGCTCACGTCCAAAAAATCCTCGCACGAGCTGACCACGATGGTCATAGCCACAAGAGCCAGCCACAGGAGTTTTCTCATTCTTATCATAGTCGTGTTATTTTTGTTTCTTGCTTCTCGTTTCTTGCTTCTCGTTTCTTGCTTCTCGCTTCTCGTTTCTTGCTTCTCGCTTCTCGTCAGAAATTGAGGTAGAGCTGAATGGCATAGGATGTGGGAATGGGATAAGCTCCACCGTTATACTCGGCCTGCTCGGGGTCCCATAGCTTCATCGGGCTCCACACAGCCAGATTCGAGATGACAAACTGCGCATCGGCCGACTTCAAGCCCACCCGCTTGAGCCATCCTGAAGTCTCGAAGTGATAGTTCAGGTTGATTTCCTGCAAGCGCACATAGCGTGCGTTGGTGTGCCAGAAGGTTGACAATTGCGTGTTGTTCTCGTTGCGCCCATAGCTCAGTCGCGGGAATCGCGCGTTGGGGTTCTCGGTCGACGGGTCGCCCGAGTAGCTGGCCGGAATCCAGCGGTTGGCGGGGTCGGCCACGATAGTGAGCACGTTGCCCGTCTCGCCGTTGTAGAAGGGAATGTATCCCTGTCCGTTGGTCGTGCCGTTGACATAGTAGTAGTCGGTGTTGCCGGTGCCCTTGAAGAGCATGCTCAGTGTCAGAGCCTTCCAGCGTGCCTCGAAACCAAAACCGTACATCAGCTTGGGATAGTTGGGATAGGACAGGGGCACCTTGTCGTCGTCGTCGATAATACCGTCGCCATTCACATCCTTATACTTGATGTCGCCGGGCATATAGGTGCCGAACGTCTGCCGCGGGCTTTGTGCCACATCCTGCTCGTCGCGGAACAGGCCCAGAGCGATATATCCGCGGAAGGCATTGTTGACATATCCCGTGTAGTTCTGGTAGTCGTAGGGCTGCTCGGCCTGCTCCCAGTTTTCGACCTTGTTGGCCGAATAGGTGAAGTTGCCTCGCACGGTCACCGACCAATCCTCACCGAAGTTGTGCCGATAAGAGATGTTGCCGTCCGAGCCATAGCTCTTCATCTTACCTACGTTACCGAAGGGCATCTGCATCAGTCCGGCATAGCCCGGAATCTGCGAGCGCCGCTGGTAGATGCCGTCGCGCATGTCGCGGAAGAAATCAAGCACAAACTCCAGTCGCTGATTGAAGAGCTTGCCCTCGATACCGATGTCGGCCTTCTTGGCACGCTCCCATCGGAGGTTGTCGGCACCCACACGCTCCTCGGTAATGTAGCCGCTGGTGCTGCCCCAGCCGCCTCCACCACCCGACACCTGCATCAGTGTCAGATAGGGGAACCGCTCGTCGGTGAGGCGGTCGTTACCCACCGTACCATACGAGGCGCGGATCTTGAGAAAGCTCAACCACGGCATTTTCTCGCGCACCCAGTCGTAGCTGGTGGGCACCCAGCCCAGTCCCACCGAGGGGAAGAAACCGAACCGGTGTCCGGCCTGGAAGTTCTCCGAGCCTGTGTAACCGAAGTTGGCATCGATGAAGTAGGTGTCTTTCAAGCCGTAAGTGATGCGGCCCGACAGACCCTGATAGCTGATGGGGATGGCATACATCGAGCGCAGCGTGGCGTCGCGACTGTCGATGCTGCCGTCCATGGTCTGCTCGCGGCTCATGTAGTAATAGACGAGCGCTCCCAGGCGATGGTCCTCGCGAATGATTTTGTCCCATGTGAGTGTCGACTCGATGTGCCACTTGTAGTACTGCGCGTCGTCGTGATTGTAGGTTGCAGGCTGTGCGTCCACACGCTTAACGATGCCCAGCTCACCGGTGTACTTGCGTGTCGAGGCATAGTACATCTCGGGCAGGATGGAGCGAATCTCACGCAAGTTCGACCAGGTGTCGTAGGCACCCTGCGCACGTATCTTGAGTCCATCGAGAATCATGCCCAAGTCCTGCTTGATTTCGAGCGTAGCCTTGCCGCGATAGTGGCGTATGTTGGTCATACCCGTGTAGTTGAGCATGACATAAGGCGAATAGGCGTTGTTGGCACCATAGGCCGGCAGCTGGCCGGTGGAGTAGACCGTGGGAATGGTGATGGGCGTGAGGTTGCGTTGGGTGGCCCACAGCGCGTCGGTGTCGTTGTTGCCCGGCTCCTTCTTGATCGACACAAAACCATCGGCACCGAAATAGAGTTGCGTGGTCTTGGTCAAGTTGATGTCGAGGTTGGCACGGTAGTTGATGGTGCGGTAGCCCACGGCAGTCGAGTACTTCGACGACTTGTCTTGCCTATAGGCCGCGCTCTCGTAGCTCGTGCCCAGGCTCAAGTAGTATCGTGCCAGCGACCCACCGCCGCGCGCGTTGATAAAGTAGCTCTGCGCCAGCGAGTTTTTGTGAAGCACCTCGTGTTGCCAGTTGACATCGGGATAGAGGTCGGGGTCAAGGTGTTACTTGATAATGTCAAGCTCAATGTCGCTATACAGTGGGGCATTGCCACGCACCACACGGGCCTCGTTGGCCAGCTTGGCATACTCATACGAGCCCAGATAGTCGGGCATATTGGTCAGATGCGACACGGTGAAGTTGGCTCGTCCGGTGATCTGCAGCCGGTCCTGAGTGCCTCGCTTGGTGGTTACGAGCACCACACCGTTAGCGCCACGCACACCATAGACTGCCGTGGCCGAGGCATCCTTGAGCACCGAGAACGACTCAATGTCGGCCGGGTCAATCTCGCTCAAGTTGCCCTCGAGACCGTCGATGAGCACCAGTGCACTGCTATTGGCACCGAATGTGCCTATACCGCGCACCCAAAATTCCGAGATGTTCTTGCCCGGCTCACCGCTGCGTTGAATAGAGATGACACCCGGCACACGGCCACCCAGCATATTCTGGATGTTAGTGGCCGGCACTTGCAGGTCCTTGGTGTCGACTGCCGTGATAGCTCCCACAGTGCTGATTTTGCGCTGGGTACCCAGACCCACGACCACCGTCTCTTGCAGCATGGTGCTGCTGGTGGCCATCTGCACGCGCAGATCGCTCTCGTTCTTGGTGATGGCTACTTCTTGCTTCTCATAACCGATGGATGAGAACACGAGCACATCGTTCTTGCTGACCTTGATGGTAAACTTGCCGTCGGCATCGGTAGCAGTTCCGCCACCGGGACGGTCCTTGGCAAAGACCACCACTCCAGGGAAGACCTCGCCCGTCTCGTCGGTGACAGTACCTGACACCGTCAGTTGCTGTGCCATGGCCGCCAATGAGCCGGCCAACAGCATAATGAGCAGTAAAAACTTTTTCATATTGTTTTTTTTGAGTTACAAGTTTTTATTTTCTTGTTTCTCGCTTCTTGTTTCTCGCTTCTTGTTTCTCGCTTCTTTATTCGATGGCCAAACGCCGTATACACTGGTTCTCATAGTCGGCGATATAGAGGATGCCGTCGTTGTTGATGCACATGCCGAAGGGACGGTTGAACAGTGCGTCCTCAGGACTTCCGTCCTGATAGCCCGACTTTCCGGGCTGTCCGATGACGGTGCTGACCTTTCCGTCGCTGGTCACCTTGCGTATGCAGTGGTTGTTAGTGTCGGCGATGTACATGTCGTCGTTGTCGTCAAGAATCAGCTGCCTCGGCTCACTGAACATGGCTGCCGCTCCATTACCGTCGATGTATCCCGGCTGGCCCGAGATACCGGCCAGCAGTCGGTGCTCGCCTGTGCGAATGTTATAGGTGTACACGCAGTGGTTGTTGGTGTAGGCCAGGTAGAGCATGTTGGGGTTCTTCTTGCTGAATGCCATATACGAGTCGCTGCCACTCATCAGACCGCTGCTCACTTGGCTGGTGAGTCCGGTCTCGGGGTTCACCTTGTAGAGGATGCCGTTCTTGGCCCGGATATACATGAATCCGTCCTCGGTACACATGGCAAAAGAGTGCTTGTAGTCGATGGTGAGTGTCTCGCCGGTGTTAGGTTTCATTGCCTGCTTGATGGGGCTCCACATATTGTCGCTCGACATGGTCCAGTACTCGGTGCCGTTGTCGGTGGGAATGTACACCGTCTTGCCGTCATCGAGCATACAAGGCTGGTTGAGCGGTGCTCCCGAGTCGGGTATGAGCAGTCGGCTAAGGTCCTCGTCCTCGTTGACCAGAATCACCTTGTTCTCGTGATAGTAATTGTTGCGATTACGCAGACTGGCGATGATGTTGTTATCATTATCCACAGCCAGATAGGTCACATAAGGGAACGAAGTCTGCGCCAGATTGCCGGTGACCACATCGTCGGGTGCGCCGACAATGCCGCACACGGTGGTGACCACCGTCCGAATCTGGTAGGTGAAAGGCTTGTCGTATTCCACACTCTTGTCGCCCACCTGCACGCGCACGCGGCACTTGACGATGTTGTTCTCGTCGCCCTCTCCCGGCTTTCGGGGGCAGATGGCATAAATTTTGTCGCCGATGGCCTCGATGACCGCTGCCTCCTTGTCGTTGAAGAACACCTTGACTTTCTTGGCCTCGTTACCAAAGTTCTCGCCGTTAAGAATCACCTTGGTGGCCACACCGCCCGAGTCGGGATAGAAGCTGGTGAGCGTGATGGCCTTGCTGGGGTCGTACGGCTCATAGGCGCTTTTCTCGCTCTCGCACGAAGCGAGACATGGCAGCAAGAGCATGGCCAGCATGCCTGCCGCAACACGAAATGTTTTGAATCTGTTCATATCAGGTTGTTTGTTATTGTTTCTTATAGAGACGGAACACGCGGGCCAGATCGTTAGGCGAGCTGTAGTTGAGCGTTCCACCAGTCATATCGACCGCCTCGCCGCTCCAGCACTCCAGGCTTCGGCCGGTGTCGATGGTCGACGCATCGATTCCCAACGTAGAGAGATCGAGATTAAATGTCTTGTTGCCGGCACCATAGTTGAAGTGCACCACCACGTAGCTGTCGTCGGCCTCGGCATAGAACAGGTCGATTGAGCTATTGGCACCGAACAAGCGGTGTCCGTAGGCCGGACGGAACTTCAGGTGCATGGCTATCAGGTCGTTGATGCGCTCAACGGTCGAGAACTTCACCGCCTTGTTCTGCGACACGGTGGTACCCACCGAGCTGCCGCGTGTGCTCAAGTTGTCGCCCAAGATGTTGTAGCCCGTGAGCACCGCCGTGGTCATGCGCGAAATGTTCTCGGCCTCGCTGCGGTTGCCCATCACCAGGTGGTCGGGGTCGTTGAAGTTGTACACACGGTCGAGCCACCAGCCAAACGAGAAGCTGTTCATCATGTAGCTCGTGTGCCACATCTCGCCCCAAGCGTCGCAGCTGATGCGGCGGGCATCGGCAAACTCATAGGGAAACAGCGGCGAGATCGACAGGTCGATGACAACGCTGTCGCCCAGCCGCTCACGCAGGTAGTTCATGCCATAATTATAGGCTTGCGTACCGGTATATATGCCCTCGCCTTGGTAACTGTCGGCCTCGCGCGAGCCTGTAGTCACAAAGTCGAGTTTGAGGTACTTGAAACCACTCTGCAGAAATTTCTCGCAGAACCAGTTGACACGCGACTTGGTGGCCGGTGAGGTGGGGTCCAGTGCACCAATCGGGCGACCATTGATGCGCAGCACGGCATCGCCATAGGTGTAGCCATTGTTTCCCTCCAGTGCAGTCGACTCGCTGCCCACCCAGTCGCTCCAGGGTGTCCAGTAGCAGCCTGCCTCTTGCCCATTGGCGTGGCAATATTCGACGAACTTCTTCCGCTGGTCCCAGTTCATGTTGTCCCAAGCGTCCAATCCCACATAGATTACCCCATCGGGTGCGAAGTTAGCCTTGTCTTGGAGTTTTTCTTTGATGAAGTCGCTCACCGACAGCGCACCCTCATAGTTGCAGTTTTTCTCCATACCTCCCCAACTGTTCCATCCCCAGATGGAGTTGAGTGCGCAGGGATGCTTGGGCGTAATGGCGGCGTTGACCTCGCCGAAGGTCTCCAACCCCGTGCGCCAGTCATCGAACAGGCCTACCAGCATTAGTGCCGAGCTTACCGTGGTGCCACGCACCGTGCCATGAGGCTGAAGCACACCATTGCGCTCGTCGCGTGTGGCGGCATGTGTCACACCGCTGAAGCACTCGAGCTTCGACACATGTCCTTGTGAGAGTGGGCTTCCGGTCAGTCGCACGGCCGACTTCCACATGTCGTGTGTCACCGAACCGAGGACCATGCCCTCTTGCGTCACGCCATTGAAGATGGCAGTAACCTCAAACGAGATGCTGTCGCGCGCAAAACGCCCCGATGCCCCCGATGTGGTGCTTGAAGGCCTGCTTAACGGATAGGAACCGTAGGTGACAAAGCCATCGTTGTCGTAGGGCACGGTAAGGAAGCGGTTGTTCACATCCTGTGGCAAGAACAAGTTGTTGGCCTCGCTGTAGATGGGGCAGATGTAGTTCGACCCCAGCGAGCCGCCATCGGGCATCGACAGGGTGACATCGGTGAGCAGGTAGTCGCGGTCGGCAAAGAGATAGAACTTCTGCTCGACGTTGGGCAGATTGCCGTTTTGATACAGGATGGTTACCTGCTTGCCGCTGCCCACAGCGTTGGTAAACTCTTGCTCTGACACCTGTGCGGTGCCATAGCCAGCGGTCTGGTAGACCGTCGAGTTGAACTTAAAGCGCGCCGTCACATCGTGCAACACACTCTTGCCGTCGCGGGTCATGGCCACCATCTGTGTGGCTTCGTCCAGTGTCAGGACCCATTTGCCATAGCTCACTTGCGCGGCCATAGCGGGCATCACACTTGCAAAGCTCACCGCCAGGGTCAGTAGTAGTTTTCGATAGGTTATCATCATGCTTGTCAATTAATTTCTATTTAGTTTCAGGCCTGGTACTGCACCGAGCCAACCATAGTGCAAAAGTAGAGTTATTGTCGCTTATACATTAATAAAGACACACCAAAAAATAGCAAAATCCGCTCAATGCGCACATTTAACTCATAATTTCTAATTCGTTATCGAAAATTGCAGCCCGGCAGGGAGCGAAGCCTTTAGTTTTGACCGTATGCAGGGGCACTGCCTTGCAGCCATCATGAAACGGTTTCACACCCACTACTCCATAGACAAGCCAAGCATCGCGTTGACTATGGCATTGATATCGGCGATGTCGACCTTGCCGTCACCCGTCACATCACACCTCCCCTCTCCCTCCGGAGAGGGGTCGGGGGTGAGGCTTCCCTTGCCAAGCATGACATTTATGACGGCATTGATATCGGCCACGTCGACCGTGCCATTACCGTCGACATCGCATGGCCGACGATTGTCGGCCAGGTCGACGACCATCGTCACCACGGCACGGGCGGGTATGGTCAATGCCTCGCCACCGTACTCATAGGGCAATGTGCGGTCCCAGTTGAGGGCTAACGTGCTGCTGGTGGTGTACTTCTTCAGCCCGACCATGCGCTTGCCTTGACCACTGACGGCCAGCGTGACCGTCTGGTCGGCATGGGACATATTCACATAGACCACCACGAGCTGTTTGCTGTCGGGCGCTACGTAGGCCGACCCCATCAGTCCGTTGAGATCGTCGGCTCCTGCCAGCTCGACCCGTGTGTATCCCGGACGAATGAAACGGCTGTAGTTGCCCAGCACCCATAGGTTGCGGTTGTCGATGATGGTGCCTCCGTTCTTGAGGTCGCCATAGCTCTCGTTGCCCGTGTCGCCGTTGGCATTGACGCGCAACAGATAGAAACGGTTTTTCTGCCCCCAACGTTCTTGGGCGAAAGCCGTCCAGTAGCTCCACGACGTGACATCAGCATAGACCAGGTCGCAATAGATGACCTTGGCCATGTACAACGCGATGTCCATATAGGTAGCCTCGTCATAGCCACCTGCAGGAAAGCCTGCCTGGGCCGAAGGTGCCTCGTCGAGCATGCTCCACTCGGTCTGTGCCAGCCCCACGCCAAGGCTGGCGGCTGCCTGCGCGGCAGTCAGTCGAGCGGTGGTCAGGGCATTGTTGGTGGTAAACGACCAGTAGCTGTGAGCGGCGGCCACAGGCATCAAGTGCTGCACGTTGCCGATGTAGGATGCGCTGCCTGTGTCGAAAAACGCATTGAGCTGGCTGGTGGCGTGGGTGTGGATGATTGACCATCCACCGGTCAGATACTGCCACTCGGCCGCCTCGGGTATCAAAATCTTGGTGTCGAGCGCACGGCTCTCGAGCGAGGTGTCGAGTTGTCGCACCAACCGCGCTATCTCGTCGTTCTGCCATGGCGACCCCTCCTGGCCCGACGACACGGTCCAATCGTACTGCGGCTCATTGACCGGCGAGATGTAGCGTATAGGATACCCCTGGTCCACAAAGTGCTTGGCCACAGTGGCCATATACTCGGCAAAGTCATCGTAGCAGTCGCTTTTGAGATTAGCCCCGGTATTGAGCACACTGGCATTAAAGGCCTTTCCATTTTTGGTGTACTGCACCAGTGGCGAGTTGCTGAACAGCAGTATTCCCTCCACGCCATATTCGGCCGCCTTGCGCATGAAATATTGCTGCCCGGCACAATGGCTCCAGTCGTAGGCCGTTCCACCAGTGTTTAGGAAACTCTCGGCACGACGGTACTCGTCCTCAATCTGGCTGTCGGTGCCCTGTGCCGCACTGCCGGCACCCAGATTCACACGCCACAGGCTCAGCCCGATGCCCTCGGGGTTTCCGCCACGGTTGAACGAGCGCGCAAACAGCAGTTTGGCGGCACGCTCGCGCATAGTGTCGCTGAAGTAGCGCCCCACATAGTCACCCAGCCAGCAGTCTGAGGCCCCAAAGTCGGTAATGACCTGGTGGCGCTGGTCGAGGTGTATGGTAGTGGTCTGCCCGACGGCAGCGTGTGAGGCCAGCAATAGTGCGGTGGCCAGCAGTGAAGTCCTCATCATCCATGTAAAGTAAAAATGCGCAAGTTACACGCACTGGGTGGGCAACTTGCGCAAAGTCAGTATTAACCTTTCTATAACTTTAGTATCCTTTAGGTGGGTTCTATAAATTCCAAAAATGTTCTGTAAGGTTTTGGTCATCTTGGCTCGTCTTGTCGGCATCTTTTTCGTCAACTGCCTGACCCGTAGTCCGCTACTGCGTCATTCAGCTTGGCAAAAAATCTGCTCGGCAATC
>JAFUVK010000191.1 GCA_017477555.1 Muribaculaceae bacterium | reverse complement strand
TTTGTTTGCTAAAAATTAAGACTTTTTGGGTCAAAAAATTGAGCACAACAACCATGGTCGCGCAAAATCGCGGCCTCCAGGCGACGAAATAGCCAACGGCAAATCTCGTGGCGCAAAATTAATGATTTTTTCGTGCCAAATCAAAAAAATCAAAGAAAAAATCGAGAAAATGCTATTTTTTGTCTACAAACTGCCATTATGGCACGATATTTGCAGAAAATGTCATAGACAAACTGTCTCCATTGACTTATCCCCTGATCTGCAGGAGGGACTGTGACAAACGAATCTTATTAATGATTGAAGCTTTGAGGAACTGGGGCTTCAGCAAACTGGACCGTTCATAACCCACCCGATGCAAATACTACTCAACACATACGGCACCCTGCTCAACCGCGACAACGAGGCATTTGTCGTGACCAACGACCAGGGCAAGCGCCGCATCCCCACCGACGGCATCACCAGCATCATGGTCACCCGCGGCACCAGCATCACCAGCGACGCAGTGCTGCTGGCCATAGAGCATGAGATAGAGATTCACTTTGCCGACCGCCGGGGCAACATCCAGGGCATGGTGTGGAGCCACAAGTATGGCTCGGTGAGCACCATACGAAAGGGGCAGTTGGAGTTCTGCCGCAGCCGGCAGGCGGTGGCATGGATCAAGAGCATCATCGGCCGCAAGCTGCACAACCAGCAAGCTATGCTCATGATGATTGAGACCCACGATGCCACCGAGGCACAGTATGTGCAGGCATCGATCGACCACATCGAACGGTGCGCCGAACGCCTCGACGCACTTCGGGGCGAGGCGGTGCGCGACGTGGCCAACGCCCTGCGCGGCCTTGAAGGCACGGCTTCGCGCATCTACTTCGAGGCTCTGAACTGGGGCATACCTGTGGACAACCGCTTCGGCGAACGCTCGCAACACCCGGCGCGCGACATCGCCAACGCCCTGCTCAACTATGGCTATGGCGTCCTCTACGCCAAGGTTGAGAGCGCACTGGTGCGCGCCGGGGCCGACCCTTACCTGGGTGTGCTGCACCGCGACGAGTACAACCGGCCAGTGCTGGTCTATGACGTAATCGAGCCTTACCGCGTGTGGGTCGACTATGTGGTGGTGACCCTGCTGGCCCAGCAGGTGGTGACTGAAGACTACTACTCGACCGACGACAACGGGGCCGTGTGGCTCGAGGCCATGGGACGACGTGTGCTGGTGCAGTCGCTCAACGACTACATGGAGGAGGTGGTGAAGATGAACGGTCTCAGCCGCAGCCGAAACACTCACATCGCTCTTGAAGCCCAGGCACTGGCGCAGAAGTTCAAGGCACTGAACGACAAGAGTTGAAACTGTATTAAACAATAACACCCTTAAAAACAGAAAAGCATGATCAGTGTAGGCAAAAACATCACACAGGCGGGCGACCGTCTCGTGCCATGCGAGATTAAAGACGTGTATCATGGCCTGGTGCAACCCAAGGCCGACATGCGGCGGCTGGTGACCCAGCTGCGCACCATCAGCCAGATAGATGCGAAACGATACCAGCAGCTCAAACGCACGCTGCCCTATCTGGTGTGCGCCAAGTTCAATCCCGAATACCGCAAAGTGGCCAATTTTGCCTACTGCGACTGTTTTGTTGTCGACATCGACCATCTGATGGCTGCCAGTCTGGACATCGACCAGGTGAAGCGACGCATCGCCACCGACGACCAGGTGGCACTGTGCTTCGCCTCGCCAGGCGGCGATGGCCTCAAGGTGATATTCCGCTTGTCCGAGAGGTGTTACGACGCAGGCTTATACACCTTGTTTTATAAGGCCTTTGTGCGCCAATGGGCGGTGCGGCACCACCTGACCGAGGTGGTGGACACATGCACCTGCGACGTGAGCCGTGCATGTTTCATGAGTGTCGACCCCGATGCATACTACAACGAGCAGGCGCAGCCCGTAGACTGGCGTGCCATCGTCGACACCGACAATGCCGATGCCGTGCTTACGTTGAGGCAGCAGCTCAAGCACGAGGAGAAGACCGATAAAGAGTCGCAACAGCCAACGCTTACCCCACCGGCCAGCCATGACCCCGACGCCGAGGTGATGGCTCGCATCAAGGTTCTGCTGAGCGACCAGAAAAAGCAAGCGCGGCCGGCTCCGGCGGTGTTTGTGCCCGAGCGGCTGGAGGCTGTGATAGCCAGTGTGTGTGACTTGGTTCGGGGTACCGGCATCGAAGTGACACTCGTGCAGGATATTCAGTACGGCAAGAAGCTGATTATGCGCAGCGACATGCGTGAGGCCGAGCTGAACATCTTCTACGGGCGCAAGGGATTCTCAGTGGTCGAGTCGCCTCGGCGAGGCACCAGCAAGGAGCTCAACACGCTCATGGGCGAGCTGGTGCGTAATCACCTCAATGCCCTGGTAGCCTGATGGCACGCAAGCGTCAAGACCCGGCCCACCTGCTGCGCAAGGCCATGCTGCGCCGGCGCGCAGGCATCGACGGTCACCGCCCAGTCAACCACAAAGCCGATGACCTGGAGGGACTGGAGGACATCGGTGCGAGGGTGCAACGGGTGCTTGACATCGTGCGCAGCGACAAACGCCGACCGACCGATATGCTGTTTTTTGTGATGTATGATATCGAGAGCAACAAGGTGCGACGTGCCGTGGCCAAGTATCTGCTGCGGCGCGGGTGCCACCGCGTGCAGAAGTCCATCTTTCTGGCCGACATCTCAAGCGAGCAGTGCACCACCATCCAGGCCGACCTGACAGAGGTGCAAGCCATGTACGACAACCAGGATAGCATCTTCATCGTGCCGATGTCGCTCGAACTGGTCAAGTCGATGAAAATCATAGGCAAGAACCTGGATCTGGACCTCATCCTCAAGACTCGCAGCACACTGTGCTTCTAGCAGAGCCATCTGGGGTTGTGGTGGAACTTTTTCGGCCCAATAGAGGGGAAGATGTTGCGAGGGTGGAATAAGTTTTGTAACTTTGCGGTGAAGAATCATTGACCAACAAACACGAAAACATGAGCAAGGTTTTGATTTCATTTTTGGGTACGGCACAGCCAAAAGAACGTGAGTACCGCACTGCCAATTACCGGTTCAATGATGGCCGACAGCTCACCAGTTCTTTCATAGCCAAAGCCATCAAGCAGCACGACGACATCGACAAGATGTTCCTGGTGGGCACAGTCAAGTCGATGTGGGAAGAGGTGTATCGGTCTTTTGCCGGCGATGGTGTTGACGAGGACATCTACTTGCAGTTGAGCGACCATTGCACACAAGCCAGAGCGAATTCACCACTTGAGTTGCCACACCGCGCCGCTGTAGAGCATGCTATGGGCAAAGGCTCTAAAGCCGTGTTGATCAGGTATGGCCTGAACGAGGAGGAAATTGAGTATAATGCCAATGTCATCTTTCAGCTCGAACAAGACTTAAACGCCGGCGACGAGCTGTATGTCGACATTACCCATTCGTTCCGCTCGCTGCCGCTGTTCTTGATGAACTGCTTGATCTACCTGCAGAATGTGAGCCGCCGTGGTGTGAAGATCAAGACCATCTATTATGGCATGCTGGATGTCTCGGGCGAGCTTGGCTACACGCCTGTTGTGGAGCTGAACAACATCCTGACGATGAACGACTGGATTATCGGTGCCTATGCGTTCGCCAACTTCGGCAATGCCTATAAGATATCTGAACTGATGAGAGCCGATGACGGTGAAGCGTCGGAGCGCCTGAACCGCTTCACCGAGCTGATGAGCCTCAACTTCCTGACCGCCATCAAGAATGAGGCGCAGTCGCTGTCATCCATCCGCAACAAGGCATTTTCCAGCCCCATGGCCAATATGGTCGTATCTCCCATCATCAAGGACTTTATCCGCGACTTCATGTCGGCCGAGCAGCAGTCGGTATTCCAATTCAAACTGGCACAGTGGCACCTAAAGCACAAGAATTACAGTTCCGCTTATCTCACTCTGATTGAATCAATTGTGACTTACGTGTGTGAGTGCGAGCATCTCGACATCAACGACAAGGACTGCCGCGACGAGGCCAAGCAATTCATCTGGTTGTCGGAGGAGTACAGCGACCTGAGGAGGATTTTCAACCGCACCAACAAGATACGCATCAGCATTGCGCATCAAGTGGAACGCAACTCCAGCTATACGAGCATGATCAAAAAACTGGAGCAGAGCATCGAAGAGCTAAAAGCAATCATCAAATGACCGGACTTATGGCGCGGAAAGTGTTTATTTCGTTCTTGGGGACGACTTTTTATGAACCAGGCATTTACTGGAGAGACAATTTCTATTGTGATAAGACTCGTTTTATCCAAGTCGCCACGCTGCAGTATCTGCAGAGTCTCGCAGCATGGGACAAGGATGACAAAGTCATCATCCTACTTACCGAAAAAGCTAAACAAAGCAACTGGATTGATTACGGCTCTCACCCTTACAAAAACGAGACCTATAAGGGGCTGGAAAGTGAATTAAAATCACTAGGCCAGTCATTTGGGACGCAGGCTTTAGATGTTCCTGACGGTAACAACGAAGCAGAAATCCTTGAGATTTTCACCCGATTGTTCCACGAACTAAAAGAGGGTGATGAATTGTACTTTGATGTAACTCACGGCTTTCGGTCACTACCCATGCTGGCCATCGTGCTGGGCAACTACACCAAGTTTCTAAAGAGCGCAACGGTGAAGAGCATCACCTACGGCAACTGGGAGGCCCGTCAGGATGACAAAGCGCCCATCATCGACCTGCAAGCACTCTCGAACTTGCAAGACTGGACTTTTGCAGCCGCCGACTACATCGAGAATGGTAATGCCACAAGAATTAGCAAACTCACCCAAGAAAAAGTTCATCCAATTCTGAGAGATTCATGTGGAAAGGACAAAGCTGCCAAATCGCTGCAACAACTGGCCAAACACCTTCAGAATGCAACAGATGACTTTTTAACCTGTCGAGGATTGAACATTGTCAACGCAACAAATATCACTCTGCTAAAACGCTGTCTTGATGAGGTTTCAGAAACCACAATCCGGCAGCTTGATCCCATCCTAGAGAAAATCAATGAGAGTTTCAATGATTTCGACTCAGGTCAAAATGTCTTGAACGGAATCCTTGCGGCGCAATGGTGCCTTGACAATGCAATGTATCAGCAAGCAGCAACTTTACTGCAAGAAACCATCGTCTCGTTTTTCTGTTTGAGACACTCTATTAGAATAGATGATGACAAAAAACGAGAACGCATCAATAGGGCATTCCGTGCCATTGCATCCAAAGACACAATAAAAGCAGCCAATGAAGACGAAAGAGATTCGATAGCTCAGATAATCAATACAGATGAGTTGATGCGAGAGAAGGAGATATATAGCACTTTTGCTTCTTTATCAGAACTGAGAAATGACATCAACCATAGCGGCATGCGTAGTTCCAAACATCCTCAAAAAGCAAACGACATCAAACAGTCTATCACCAATATCATATCGTTTTATTCCAATCTACTGATTCATAATGGCTGCAAAGAAGATTAAGTTGACCATCAGTCAGAGCCGGGTGTTGGCGCAGATTCTGAATTTCATCGACACCCGTGGCGAACGTGTGTTTATCCTGCAGGGCTATGCCGGAACGGGCAAGACCACGCTGCTGCGATTTCTGCTGGCCGAGCTGCACAAGCGCAACCTGGCGGTGCAGCTGATGGCCCCCACTGGCCGCGCGGCCAAGGTGATGAGCAACCTGGCCAGCGACGGGA
>JAFUVK010000190.1 GCA_017477555.1 Muribaculaceae bacterium | reverse complement strand
CGTGGATTGGCCAGTTTGACTACGCCGAGGCCGGACCGCAGCTGTTGCTGCAGGCCTTCTTGTAGCGCGTGGTCAACGGCGGCGGATACATCGACCGCGAGTACGGCCTCGGGCGCCGCCGCACCGACCTGCTCATCCGCAAGCCGCTCACCGACGGCTACGGCGGCCCCATCCAGCGCGTGGTGTTGGAACTGAAGATCTTGCGCGGCGACCTGGAAAAGACCATCGAGAAGGGGCTGGAGCAGACCTCTGCCTATATGGATCTGGTGGGGGCGGTCGACGAGGGTCATTTCATCGTCTTCGACCGCTCGGGCAGCAAGAGCTGGGACGAGCGCATCTGGCACGAGACCCGCCAGTACCAGGGCCGCACCATCACCGTGTGGGGAATGTAGTACAGTTAATAGTTTATAGTTAACAGTTCAAAGAGGTTCAAAGAGGTTCAATAAGCCATAACTTTAAACTTTTAACTATAAACTGATTTCGCCATCCAAATCTACTGCTTATCAATCGAGTCAATCCCATATTAGCACTCCAACGGCAGCGAGCACTGCTGCAACTGGAGTTTGAGCATGAGCGCGACGAGTTCAAGCGCTTGGGCGAGGTTATCGGCGTGGGGCGAAAGGTCAAACGCGGCGACTGCTGGTGGCCCCTGACATTGGGACGCAGCTACTACAACTCGCTCAACCAGCTGGTGGTGGAGGTTTACCGCAATCAAGACGAGGACATCGAACACAACTTTGAGTATGGCCGCCAGGTGATGTTTTTCCGCACCAACGGATTCGACTCTATTGCCTACTACGACTTCTCGGCCACAGTGAGCTATGTCCAGGAGCATCGCATGGTGGTCATTGTCCCCGATTCGGCGGCTGTGCAGCAACTGCAGGCAGCCGAGCAACTGGGCGTGCAGCTATCGTTCGACGAGACCACCTACCGCCTGATGCTTGAAGCCATCGACCGCGTGAGTCGCGCCAAGAACAACCGCCTGGCTCAGTTGCGAGACCTGTTCTACAACCCCGGGAAAGAGGAAAAATTCACATTCGCTCCCATGTCATTCCCGTGGCTCAACCCCACGCAGGAGCGCGCCGTCAACGAAGTACTGCGCGCCAAAGACGTGGCCATAGTGCACGGCCCTCCAGGCACGGGCAAGACCACGACACTGGTCGAGGCCATCTACGAGACGTTGCGGCGCGAGAGCCAGGTGCTGGTGTGCGCCCAGAGCAACATGGCAGTAGACTGGATCAGCGAGCGCCTCATGGATCGCGGCGTGGACGTGCTGCGCGTGGGCAACCCCACCCGCGTCAACGACAAAATGCTGTCGCAGACCTACGAGCGGCGCTACGAGGCGCACCCCGACTATCCGCAGCTGTGGGCCATGCGGAAGGCCCTGCGCGAGGTACACGGCCGACGCGGCTCCGAGTCTTATCACCAGAAGGTCGACCGGCTCAAGAGCCGTATCACCGAGCTGGAGCTGCGCATCCACAACGACCTGTTCTCGCAGGCACGAGTCATCGCATGCACCCTGGCCGGCAGTGCCAGTCGCGTACTCGAGGGCATGCGGTTTGCCACACTGTTTATCGACGAGGCGGCCCAAGCCCTGGAGGCGGCATGCTGGATAGCCATCCGCAAGGCGGGGAGGGTTGTGCTCGCGGGCGACCACTGCCAGTTGCCGCCCACCATCAAGTGCTACGAGGCCCTCAAGGGCGGACTGGCACTGACGCTGATGGAGCGCATCGTGCAGAGCAACCCACAGGTGGTGACGCTGCTGGGCGTGCAGTATCGCATGAATGAGCAGATTGTGAGTTTCTCCAGCCAGTGGTTCTATGGCGGTAAAGTCGAGAGCGCGCCAGAGGTGCGCACCCGCGGCATACTGGACTGGGACACTCCGATGGTGTGGATTGACACAGCCGGACTCGACGGCAAGGAAGAGTTTGTGGGTGAGAGTTTTGGACGCATCAACCGAGCCGAGGCCGCACTGACGATGCAGACCCTGCAAGACTACTTCGACAAGGTGGGACGCCAGCGCGTGCTCGACGAGCGACTGGACGTGGGCATCATCTCGCCCTATCGAGCACAAGTGCAGCACCTGCGGCGCCTCATCAGGCAGAGTGCCTACTTCAAGCCCTATCGAAGCCTCATCGACGTGAACACCGTCGACGGCTTTCAGGGTCAGGAGCGCGACATCATCGTCATCAGTCTGGTGCGCTCCAACGACGACGGTCAGATAGGCTTCTTGCGCGACTTGCGCCGAATGAATGTGGCCATCACGCGCGCAAGGATGAAGCTCATCATCTTGGGCGACGTGTCGACACTGACTCAACACCCCTTCTACCGCAAACTCTACCATCACATCCAGAGCCTTGCCACAACCGACTGAGTTACTACCAATAGTCGGAAATCTTCTTAAAAATTGTTTCAGCATTTGGCAGAATGGACGAATTGTTGTAATTTTGCAGAGAAAGAAAATATTCAACTAATAACTAAACATATTTTGATTATGGCAAAGAAATGGATTTGCACCGTTTGTGGCTATGTCCACGAAGGTGACACCCCTCCCGAGAAATGTCCGCAGTGCAAGGTGCCTGCCAGCAAGTTCAAAGAGCTCGATGAGCAGCAAGGACTCACGTTCGCGTCTGAGCACACCCTGGGGGTAGCCAAGGGAGTTGACCCAGAGATTCTGCAGGCGCTCCGCGATGACTTCAACGGCGAGTGCAGCGAGGTAGGTATGTATCTGGCCATGTCGCGACAGGCCGACCGCGAAGGCTATCCCGAGATTGCCGAGGCTTTCAAGCGCTACGCTTGGGAAGAGGCTGAGCATGCAGCCAAGTTTGCCGAGCTGCTGGGCGAAATCGTGTGGGACACCAAGACCAATCTGGAGAAGCGCATGAACGCCGAGGCCGGTGCTTGCGAGGGCAAGACACGCACTGCCAAGCTGGCAAAGGCACAAAATCTGGATGCCATCCACGACACCGTCCACGAGATGGCACGCGACGAGGCCCGTCACGGTCAGGGATTCCAGGGGCTGTATAACCGCTACTTCAAGAACAAGTAGTCAACACCTTACAACTCAACAACTGTAGCACTCCCCTCCTCAATGTGAAAAGGAGGGGAGTTGTTTTCACACAATCTGGAGGACTTTTGACCGTTATATCAACAGATATTCGTTAAGTGATGAACAAAATACTTTCTTTGCTGGCTTGTGCTGGGGCGGCACTGGCCATGGCGGCACAAACAAGCCCCTGGAGCTATGGCATACAGGCAGGCGTGACCGCCCACACCACCACCGCGACGCTGAGCGACAACTTCAAGGGCTGCGTGGGGTTCACTGCCGGTGTGACTGCCGACTACAACCGCCTGCGACTCAAGGCCGACGTGACCTATGGCCAGCCGTCGTTCAAAAACCAGAACATGTATGATGTGACCGACGAAAAGGGCCGCGACGCGCAAATCAACGCCGCCGCCAACGCTTCGCATCTGGGCGCGGGGGCACAGGTGGGCTATACTGTGGCCCGAATGGGGCGCGTGAGCATCACGCCCGCTGCCGGACTCTACTTCAGCCGATACAGCTGGCGACTCAACGACATCGAGTGGGACACCGACGAACACGGCATCGACTACTTCAAGGTCACCGACACCCACAACACCAAGCAGCAACGCCTGAGCTGGATTGCATCGCTCGATGTGGACATCAGGCTGCACGATGCATACACCGACGTGCTGGGCAGGCAACAACGGCTGCGCTCGTCGCTGCGCGTCACGCCATGGGTTACGCGCATCCGTCACAAGAGCACACAGCCCAGCGTGAGCGGAATGCAAATGGGTGTGAATGTGGTGTATAGTGGGCTGCTGAGCAACATCGTTGACTGATTTTTACTAAGTAACCATAAAAATAACTTGGTACGATTTATGATACCGATACCTTCAACTCATCTTTTTGTCCCTTTTTGCTTTGCTCATCAGTCGTTATGCCCGCATAACTCCTTCTTCACAAAACAAAAATGAACTAAAAATCTGAGCTAAATCATACCAACTTATTTTTAACGGTTACTAAAAAAGATAAAATTCAAGCTCCTGATGCTTGATTTTCACCGAAATCAATTACTTTTGCAGCGATGAATCGGATTCTGCTCATATCATTGGTGCTGATGGCGACACTCAACGTCCAAAGGGCGCAGGCCCAAGTCGCCATCGATGAGCTGGAGGTGCCATCTGCACTGCAGAAGGTGTTTGCCGGCTACTACCACTTTATTGAGCGAGAAAGTCAAGACACACTGATGATGCTGGTGTTCAACCCCATCCGAGTATATCCCCGAGAGAGATTCAGAAGCAAGAAGGACGAGGAGTTCTACTGGAAGACGGTTCGAGACGTCAAGAAGACGCTGCCCTACGCCAAACTCATCAGCGCCACACTGCTCGAAACCTACGAGTACATGGGCACATACAACAACGAGAAGGAAAAAAGGGCATATATGGTGCAGTTTGAAAAGGAAATCTTCAAGCAGTACAAGCCAGTGATGAAGAAGATGACCAAGAGCCAGGGAAAGATGCTCATCAAGCTCATCTACCGAGAGACAAACCAAGATAGCTACCACATCATCAAGGCTTTCCTAGGGTCGTTCAGGGCAGGATTCTGGCAGACCTTCGGCAAGTTCTTCGGGGTCAGCCTCAAGCAGGGCTATCATCCTAACAAAAACAAGGATGATGCGATGATTGAGCGCATCTGCACCCGCGTGGAGCAGGGAACCATCTAATGAATTAATAATCACTAATTTAGAACTCTTAATCCGTAATTCTTAATCCATAATTCTTAATTCTTAATTCGCAATCGTAATTTTCATCCCAAGGTTTATAGATTTCAATTTTCAATTCACATTTTACTGATGAAAATCAAGATATTGGCTATCGCGGCACTGGCCGCATTCATGGGGGCATGCGGCAACGACGAGCCCACCCCGAGCATCGACGACGACAATGTCGTACAAGTCAAGGAAGAGGCCGACCGAACGGTGCTCATCGGCGCCGAAGACGGCAAGGTGTACAACATGAAGGACGGCAGTGTATATGCAGCCCTGCCGGGCTGCGAGGGGGTCAACAACATGGCTATGCACGGCGAGGACTACTATGTGGCCGGCTACGGAACCAACAGGGGAGGCTTCTACTGGCACAATGGTGAGCCCGTTTCGCTCGAAGCCGACATTCATGAGACCGACGACATTGCACGCAGCTACGACCATGTGTACGTCCTTGCCCATGCCGGAGAGGTGGGTTACAGCGTGTACCGCGATGGCACATTGGTGGCACAGACGAGCGAAGCGCAATTGCATGCACTGGCTGCCTATGCCAACAACTTCTATGCCGTGGGCAGCAAACGAGAGGCAGTGCCTGCACTGTGGACCAACAATGGTGTTGTGGAGCTTAGCAATGGAGGCTACCCAACAGTGGCCACTGGCATTGACTTGGTGGCCAACAACCAGAATGTGACACACTACATCGCCGGCTATCATAGCCAGACCGTCGATGGGGCCGCATTGAAGATACCCTGCCTGTGGCGAAATGGCTCGTTGTCGACACTGCCGCTGAACTTCACCGAGAGCGAGAAGAACCGCAACACCTACCGCTCGGGCATGGCCAACGACGTGGCACACCGTGGACAAGACATCTTTGTGGCCGGCTCACGTACCGACGCCACCAATACACGAGCCACAGTATGGATTTCATCGGCCACCGACGACGATGCGGTCAAGACCTACTGGCAGGCCGATGGCAATGTGGATGCACAGGCCCAGAAGATGCTGGTCTACGGCAGCGACCTCTATGTGCTGACCGTGGAACACAACCGCGACACCGACACCTGGTGTACACGCGTCTGGATGAACCACGAGCTCAAGGGGACGGTGGGCGGCATCATCGGCAACGCATTTGTCGTCATCTAACTCATTCTCCAAATTACTAACAGACTCATGCGAATGATCTATGCCATAGTGGGCCTGGCCATGATGGTTGCCGCTTGCGGCAACGGAAATAACGCCACCACATCAAGCAACGAGAACAACAACGCCACCAAGACTATCGACGTGCAGTTTAATGCCGACAGTGCCTACAACTATGTCAAGCAACAGTGCGACATGGGGCCACGCGTGCCAGGAACACCGGCGCACGAGCAGTGCGCACAGTGGCTTACCAGTCAACTGCGACGCTGGTGCGACACAGTCATCGTGCAGCAGGCACCAGTGGTGACCTTCGACGGAACGGCACTCAACTGCAAGAACATCGTGGGCACATTCAACCCCGCAGCCACCGACCGGGTCTTGCTGCTGGCACACTGGGACTGCCGGCCATGGGCCGACAATGACCCCGACAAGGCGCTCCGCAGCCAGCCAGTGATGGGGGCCAACGACGCGGCAAGCGGAGTAGCAGTGCTACTCGAGATGGCGAGGCTCATGGCAAGCCAACGACCCGAGGTGGGAGTGGACTTGCTCATGGTCGATGTCGAGGACTGGGGGCAGAACGAGAACGAAGACTCATGGGCATTGGGCACGCAGCACTGGGCCAACAACCCGCATGTGCCAGGCTACCGAGCCAACTGCGGCATTCTGCTCGACATGGTGGGAACGCGCAACGCACGGTTCACACAGGAGTATTTCTCCAAGCAATATGCCCAGGGTGTGGTCGACATGGTGTGGAACGCAGCCTCACAGGCAGGATATGGCAGCTTCTTCGTCAAGCAGCCCGGTGGTGCCATCACCGACGACCATGTGATGGTCAACCGCCTGGCAGGCATACCCTGTATCGACATCATCGACATGCGCCCCGAGAGCGACACGGGATTCTTCGAAGCATGGCACACCACACACGACACGCTCGACAAGATTGACCCCGCCTCCCTTCAAGCCGTGGGGCAGACGCTGCTACAGGTCATCTTCAATTGGTGAGTGCGATGAAGTATTTTGTTGTTGACGCGTTTACCGACACGCCATTCGGAGGCAACCCCGCCGGTGTGGTGCTGGTGGAGGCGGAAGCAACCTTTCCGAGCGATGAACTGATGGTGAACATCTCCGCCGAGCTGCGCTACAGCGAGACGGCTTTTGTGCGGCAGGAAGCACCCACTGAGTTCACCGTGCGCTACTTTACGCCGCGAGCCGAGGTCGACCTGTGCGGCCATGCCACCATCGCCACCTTTGGCACACTGGCGCGACAGGGCATTGTGCCTGACAGGGCCATGTGCATGAACCACACGCGGGCCGGCGACTTGCTGGTGCGCGCCGGGCAAGCGGTGATGATGCAGATGGCACCGGCCACCGTCATCGACCGCCACGTGGATGTGCACCGCCTGCACACCATCATGTGCCACGACCCACAGTGCCCGTGGCCTCTGTGGCCGGTTGAGGTTGTGTCCACCGGTCTGCCCGACATCATCATGCCGGTGGCCGACCCGGCTGCCCTGAATGCCCTGCAGCCCGACATGCCCGGCCTGGCACAGTTGAGCCGAGAGCTGGGTGTGACCGGTGTGCATGCCTTTGCCCTGAGCCAGGACACGTACACGGCCCATGTGCGCAACTTCGGGCCACTTTACGGCATCGACGAGGAGAGCGCCACCGGCACAGCCAATGCCGCCCTGACCCACTATCTGCACCGACGGGGACACATCGCCCCAAACACCGAGTGCAGGTTCCTGCAGGGCGAGGCCATGGGCAGGCCGTCGGTGGTGGCCACCGAGCTGCGCCCCGACGGCTCAATATGGGTGGGCGGCAAGTGCTGCATCGTCGCCAGCGGGCAGCTGCTCGACTAGAATGTGCCATGTAAGCCACAAAAATCCCGATTTTTCTTGCCTGTTTGTCAGGGTTGCAGTACTTTTGCAGCGACCAAAACCATTGACAAGACATGAACAACCAACCTGAACTGATAGTCATGCTCACCTGGCATGACTACACCGTGGAGAATGCTGCACAAGTATTTGAGCAATGCAAAGACTCCCAGGCGCACTACTGGGGCTTCAAGGAGCACCCACTGCCACTGAAGCAGATGCAAGAGCTCTTTGCACACATGAAGGATTGCGGCAAGACCACCATGCTCGAGGTGGTGGCCTACACCGAAGACGAGGGCATGGACGCAGCGCGCCATGCAGCGCAGTGCCACTGCGACATCGTCATGGGCACAAAGTACAGCGACGCCCTGCGCGACTATTGCCATAGCCAGGGCTTGCTTTATATGCCATTTGTGGGCACCGTGAACGGACGGCCCTCAGTGCTTGAGGGAACAATCGACGACATCGTAGCCGAAGCCCGACACCTCGAAGCCTGCGGAGTCGACGGAATCGACCTGCTGGCCTACCGATATGGCGGCGATGTGCCCCAGCTAATGCAGGCAGTCACCAGGGCTGTGAGCATACCCGTGTGCATGGCAGGGAGCATCGACACGTTTCAGCGCATCGACCAGGTGAAAGCCGCGGGGGCTTGGGCGTTCACCATTGGCAGTGCATTCTTTGAGCACCGATTCGGCGATGCACTGCCCCAACAGATCAATGCAGTGTGCAGCTATGTTTCACAAAAAAAGTGACAAAAATTTGGCTCGTTCAGCAAGATAATGTAACTTTGCACGCAACTATCACCACACCACAGCGACTACAACTCAAAATACATAGCACAATGAACGACCTGAAGTTTTATCTAGACATGGCCGAGGAGAGCATGAAAGAGGCAATAGCATTCCTCGACGACTCGCTGGCACACATCCGGGCCGGCAAAGCCAACGTGAAGATTCTCGACCCCATTCGCGTCGACTATTACGGCTCAAAGGTGCCCATTGGCAATGTGGCCAATGTGTCCACACCCGACCAGCGCACCATCGCCATCCAGCCCTGGGAGAAGAACATGTTCCCGGTCATTGAGAAGGCAATCATCAACAGCAACATCGGCATCATGCCCATCAACAATGGCGAGGTCATACGACTGAACATTCCGCCGCTGACCGAGGAGCGACGCAAGCAACTGGTCAAGGACAGCAAGGCCGAGGCCGAGAAGGCTCGTGTGAGCGTGCGCAACGCGCGCCGCGAGTGCATCGACGGGCTGAAGAAGGCCGTCAAGGACGGTATGAGCGAGGACGTGCAGAAGGACGGCGAGGAGCGCGTGCAGAAGCTCCACGACAAGTACATGAAGCAAATCGACGAACTGTTTGCAGCCAAGGAGAAGGAGATTCTCACCGTCTGACACTCCCACGACATCACATCTTACACTCTGTGGCAGTGCACTTCCGTGTCCTGCCACAGAGTCGTTTTGGCCATGGCGCTTAGCGCGGCTTCGCGGTTAAGTTATCGGTGGGGCTTTCGCCGGCGTGAGGAGCATAATGGCATCGGCGGTGCAATTTCTTCCTGACTTCGGCACTTTTTTCTGCCATTAGATAGCGGCTATTGAATATCAACAAGTTAACACAAAAAGATGGGTGGTGCAGGGTGGCGCAAGCAAAATTTTGCGTATCTTTGCACCATGTACGTACGCAAAAAACCTAACAGGTCTGGTTCAACGAGTGTGGTTGTTGTGGTAAAACACAATGGCCGTTATAAGGAGATAAAGAGTTTTGGCTCTTCGTATGATAATAGTGAGATTGAGAGGCTTGTCATGCAGGCCAAGCAATGGATACCTACCTATGGCGGCCAGCAGCAGCTCGACTTTGACGACAAGCGTAGGCGTGAGCGCGAGGAGACGGAGCGCATTGTGGGCAACATGGATGCGCT